>CAWVFN010000036.1:0-14794 GCA_963928475.1 Bacillota bacterium | reverse complement strand
ACCTCATTAGTCTCGGAAAGTGCCATAAAGGCATTGGCATCAACTTCCCTGATAATATCTTTTAAGGTGGCTAACTCATACTGGTTTACCACACAGTAAATGATCTGACGCCGTACACCGGAAAAAGCGCCGCGGCCGTCTAAAAACGTAACCCCGCGATGAACCCGCTGAAAGATCTCGTTTTTCATTTCCTCCGGCTTTTCCGAAATAATTATGGCTGTATAACGCTTGCTTAAACCCTCGATAGTTTTATCAGTAGCTATATTACAAACCGCGATAAAAATAAAAGTGTACATGGCGATCTCTAAACCGTAAATAGCGGATAAGCCAACTATAACGGCGTTAAGTATCGTTCCTACAGTACCTACACTATAACCATAGCGCTTCTTGATCACAATACCAATAACATCAGAACCACCGCTGGAACCATGATAGCGTATTATCAGACCAGCACCTATACCCGCACATAAACCACCAAAAAGACAAGCTAACATCGTATCCCCGGTATAAGACGGCATATTCTTGAAAGTTTCCAGAAAAATAGACTGAATAGTTACAGCATAAACAGTATAGAGAATGAAACGCGGATTTATATCCCGCCACGCCCAAATCAGCAAAGGCATATTAAATACATAAATCAGGACGGAAACCGGTAAAAAAGGCAATATATAATTTATTAAAATAGCTATACCGGTAAGACCGCCAGATAAAAGATCATTGGGTATGACAATAGCGTCTACGGCAATTACCCACAAAGCCGAACCAACAGTGGCGGCAAGCAGATCTATAAAGGTACCTAAATTAAAGATACTCTTTTTATCGATGGCGAATTTCCCCTTCATTTCTTTTTTCCCCCTAAAAATTTGCTCCTTGTAAAAAACATAAATAGGATTTACAATCTAATATATCAGTCTTTTATATTTATCATACTTTTGTTTATAATAAATGGAGGAAATATGTTTCCTTTAACCCACATAGCAGTGGCTCAAAAAACTTTAAATAAAGAAAATACTATGACTGTCTTAGGCAGCGTTTTCCCTGACTTCGTCGCCTATTTGGGCTTAGGCCGCAATCTTGGTCATGAATTGGGCCGGGATCTCTACTACTATTGTCTCGCCAACTTCCCTCAATGCCTCGACTTCGCCTTGGGCGTCCTTACCCACGGCAATTCCCTGCCCGGCATTGATTTTTATGCCGATGAAGAATACGACAATAAACGGCCAGGCTTCTGCTTTCAACAGGGTAAGGCTCTTATCAGCGATATAGAGCGATACTGTAATGTACCAGCCTCAATGGCGCCCTGGAAATCCCATAACTTTATAGAAATAGCCTTCGACGTCTTAACAGCCAATAGGGATAAAACGTTACAGCAGCGGGCGGAAAAACATATCTTCCAAGAGGATATCCCGGTAATAGATATGCTCCACAGCTACTTAAAATTACCACAAAAGGAAATCCTGGAAATGTTCCGTGTGGTGCCTAAGCAATTCTGCTTTAACGGCAATGATACCGAACTGATGACAGAAAAATTTCTCCTTTCCCTCCGTAACCGCCACGGCATTACCGGCGGTAATCTGAAAGACGCCGTCAAAATTACGGAAAAGTCCATCGCCATAGTAACACCTTTATACGACAGTTTTATGAACAATGCCTTAGGAAAAATCAAAGAGTCGCTGTCAGAGCTGCCCACAGCTCCGGTGACAGAACCTCCTTTAAAATAACCTCATCATAGGTTTTACGGCACCAAGCCGCCGGCACTGTATAACTCAGACCCTCTGACAAAGACGACTGCAAAAGTCCTAAAGACAACAGCTCAGCCGCTAAAGCGTCCTCTCCCTGATTGATGAGATACTCCCGCAATTCCCTGGCTCTGGCTGTCTGAGGCAAACAAATATATGTATGGCATACCAAAGAACGATGGGAATGATCCAAACAGCGCTGGTTTTCGCCGTCTAAAAATACGCAAATACCATCCTTGCCCTGGGCTAAACGGATATCCACCATGGGACCGCATCTCTCTACCACACACTTCTCTCTTAAAAATTTGCCTATCGCTTCAGGGTTGCGGCCAGCGTAATTGTAGATATCAGGCAAAGTCAGGGGAATCCGCTGATAACAGCAATTATCACAGCCTAAACAGGGAGCTACCTTGGCCTCAAGAAAAGCGTCAAGACTCTCTATATAATCCCAGAGAGTAGCTGCGGCATCTTTAATTTGTACATCATAGGCAAAGCCTTCCTCTTCCTGAATCAGCTTTACCTCTACTTTACTATTACTGTTCATGTCCATATCATAAATAAAAAATCTATAGCATACAAGAGCAATTTTTAAAATAACAAAAAATTCTAAGTGAGGTAATATTTTATGACTAAAAAAATACCCCAAAGAAAAGACATCCCACAAGCAGAAAAATGGGACCTCAGCAAAATATACCCCGACAATGAAGCCTGGCAAAAAGATCTGAACCAGGCGGAAAAGCTCATACCTGAATACCAACAGTATAAAGGCGAAGTAACCAAAAGCGCTGAAAAACTCTGGGCCTTTCTTAAATTGGATGAAAAAATCAACCGTAAACTGGAAACACTCTATGTCTACGCTAAAATGAAACAGGATGAGGATAACAGAGAAAATATCTATCAGGCTATGGCTGATAAAGCTATGATGCTGTCAGTAAAAGCCGCTGAAGCCTCAGCCTTCTTTACTCCGGAAATAACAGAGGCCGGTACTGAAAAAATTAATGAACTTATGGCGGCAGAAACTAAATTAACCGAATACGCCGTTCTTTTCGAGAATATACTCCGTTTTAAACCACATACCCTTTCCGTCACAGAAGAAAAACTTTTAGCTATGTCAGGCGATATGGCGGAAAGCCCCCAAACTATCTTTACCATGTTTAACGAGGCGGATCTTACCTTCCCGGAAATCACCCTGGCAAATGGGGAAACTACGCCTATAACCCATGGCAACTATATCAAACTTATGGAAGATCCCCACCGCTCCGTGAGAAAAGACGCTTTCCAAGGTCTCTACGCCGCCTATCATAAATTCCGCAATACCTTAGGAGCTACCCTCGGCGCCAGCGTAAAAAAAGACGTATTTTACGCCAAGGCTAAAAATTATGACTCCGCCTTGGCCGCCGCTCTCTTTCAGGATAATATTCCCCTGAGCCTCTATGATAACTTAATCAATACAGTACGGGATAACCTCGACGCTTTTCAGGATTATCTAAAACTGCGTAAAGAAGTCTTGGCCCTGGATAACCTCCATTTCTATGACCTTTATACCCCCCTGGCCGGAAAAAATCAAAAGGAAATAACCTTTGATGAAGGCTATGAAATCATCAAAAAGGCTCTGGCTCCCTTAGGTGACCACTACGGCAAAATGCTGGACAGAGCTAAAGAGGAAAGATGGATAGACCGCCGGGAAAATGTGGGTAAACGCTCCGGCGCCTACTCCTGGGGCGTATATGATACTCCCCCCTACCTCTTCCTCAGTTATCAGGATAATCTCAACAGCCTTTTCACTTTAGGACATGAACTGGGTCATTCCATGCACTCCTATTATTCCAGAGAAGCTCAGCCCTATCAGTACGCCTACTATAAGATCTTCGTGGCGGAAGTAGCCTCCACCGTCAATGAAACCCTCCTTACCCACTATCTCCTCAAAAACTCTAAGGATAAGGAAGCAAAAATATTTATCCTCAATCAATACCTGGAAGAATTCCGCGGCACTGTCTACCGGCAAACTATGTTCGGGGAATTTGAAAAAATTATCCACGCTAAAACAGAAGCCATGGAAAGCCTGACCGCTGATGATCTCTGCGAAATATATCTCAATCTTAATAAAGATTACTTCGGCGACATTATGGTATATGATCCGGAAATAGCACTGGAATGGTGCCGTATACCACATTTTTACAACGCCTTCTACGTCTATAAGTACGCTACCAGCTTCGCCGCGGCTCAGTATCTGGCTCAAGCCATACTATCCGGGGAGGAAAGTAAAATAGAAAAATATTTGGCTTTCCTCAAAAGCGGCTCCTCAGATTATCCCAATGAACTCTTGAAAAAGGCTGGTGTGGATTTGACCCAAAAAGATACTATCGCCGGAATCTTTCCTATTTTCCGCTCCTATTTGGCAGAACTGCGCTCACTGCTCTTAAAATAAGACCGCCAAAAAAAAACAGCGGCCTTACCGCCGCTGTCTCTCTATATATAATTTAAGAAAACATAAAAAAACAGGTGGAATGCCAGCACTCCACCTGCTAAAACGTAAAGACGTTTTGACTCTTCTCTTCAATTACATAATAACACTTTTTTTGAAATTGTCAATAAGTTTTCTGGCAAAACGAAAATTTGCCACTATAGCATCGTTTTTAAGAAAATAATCACTGTGTCTAAGACAACGCTCTACAAACTCATCCAAAACCATGACAGTGCTACGGCGCATTCCCTTGCTTTTTACCACATCCTCAAAAACAAATAATAAGGCCGCGAAATCGTGAACCACCGGCACCTGCATCCGCTTATGTCGGGACTCCTGACCTATATTTTTTATTTCCGCCACCTTCTGACTAAGAGTCTTATTGATGTTTACCCTATAAATACCACGCATATTATTTAATAAACAATTATTATGAGCGGCAGCGTTACGCAAATACTTGACTGGCTGCAAAAAAGCGGCAGATTCATACTCCGGCGGATAAGTACGGTAATAAAGATTATGAAAATTAACAAATTCACCAAAGGATAAAACCTGTACTAAATTCCAAATCGCCGGCTCACGCAAAAAAGTAGTATAGATCAGCGTGGTATACGGCGATTTTTTCTCCGCCATCTTCTCCAATTTCCGCTTAACATAAGGATTATGACGAAAAAATTCCTCCACTATACCGTAGCCGTCTTCCTGCTTGTTAGCAGTGAAATCCCTGTTTATCTGGACTTTCATGGAATACTCGATATCAAGACACATATCAAGTACCATCTTCCGGAATATGCTGTCTATTATAGCTAACTCCTTTAAGTAGGCAAATTCTAAATTTATATATTGACCAGCCTTATCGGAACGAGTATATTTACAATAATTCTTCGCAAAGGTTTTAATATTAAAATATATCGTATTTTCCGTAATGTAAGCCTGAGCTTCCTTCTCATCTATAATATTAAAACCTATACCCTCCTCCTTCATTAACTGGATCTGCTGAGGGATTGTTAATTTTTCTTGCATTCTCTCGCCTCCAGCATCATTCTAACAAATAGCAACAAAATATGCAAATATCAGATTTTACCTTGCCAGCTACCATCACCAACCAGCCACTGTAGCGGAAATAAAAATAAAGGAGGCCTTATGAAAAACCATATCTATAAAGAACTGATTAAAATTGAAAAAAAAGAGGAACGCCTCTTCAACACCGGCAATAATGTCTCCTTTCAGCTTCTAAGAGAAAAAACAGAGGCCCGGATACCACCTAACTTTCAGGCTAAACTCAACTCCCTTTTTTACCAGGCCTTCAAATTTATCTTTAAAAATGGTACCGGCGTAATAGAAAAAACCTATAACAAAGAAAAAAATAAAGAAGACTATATTGTCAACAACTACGCCTTTGAGACTCTGGCCAATAAGAGAGGGATAAAACGCCTGGCCGGCGGCGCTAGAAAAAAACAACTCACTAATCTGGGTATCGCCACAAGTGAAGGAAGTTTTCTGGGACTTTTAGGCATCGGCCTGCCGGATATTCCCATTTTTATCGGAGTACTTTTAAAATCTATCTACGAAACAGCCATGTCCTACGGCTTTAGCTATGATAATGACACTGAAAAATACTATATACTGCTGCTCATTGAGGCGGCTCTGGCCAGCGGCGCTAAAAAACGGCGTCTCAACACCGTAATTGATAAAATAGCCGCGGAAATAGATAACAATATCTGCCCAAACTGGGACATGGAAAGCCAAATGAAACAGACAGCCGCCGCCCTAACCAACGATTTGCTGGTTATGAAATTTATCCAGGGCCTGCCCTTAGTCGGCGTTGTGGGCGGCGCTGGGAATCTGGTCTATTGCCATAAAATTACCGACTACGCTAAATTAAAATATAAAAAGCGCTATTTACTAAAAAAATTATCACAATAAATAAAAAAACACCTTCCAAAGGCAATGCCACGGAAGGCGTTTTTTTCTGTCCGCTCCTTTACTTAACCGCTTGTTTCCGCTCCTCCAGCTTCTTTATAACACTGGGATAAGCGGCAAGATCCGTATGCGGGAAAAATCCCGCGGCACTCATTTTTAAAATAAAATCAGGGAATTGGGCAAATTCTAAATAATAAATACTGCCGCAAATATGATGAATCTGTCCCAGTTTTTCCCTATCTTTTAATAAGGCTCTGGCCCCCTTTAAAGAACCATTGCCTATGCTCCGGAATTTTTCCCGGGGCACATCAGGATACATGCCTATGGTAATAGCAGACTCTAAATTAATATGCTCTCCAAATCCGCCTACCGTATAGATCACATCTATAGCATCGGGAGTAACCTCGGTAGCCTCTAATAAACAGGCTACCATGGTATTGGCCGCCGCCTTAGTATCACGGAAAGCCAAAATATCACTTTCCGTAAAATAAAGATCCTCACCGCTGGCGCTTTCAGCGCCATAGGCGTAAATAATAGCCCTCTCACCATCTATATCCACGATCCGGGAAGAAGCCTGGGGAACTAATTTGCCCTGCTTGTCCATGTAACCGCTAAGGAGCATCTCAGCTAAAAGATCTACAATACCAGAACCGCAGATACCTATGGCCGGAGCATCATCAATAGTTTTATAACTAAAGCTATCCCCGTCTATAGCTACCTGAGAAACAGCACCAGCCTTGGCACGGCTGCCGAATTTACTGATGCCACCCTCTAAGGCAGGACCAGCGGCGCCAGCACCGGCAAAAAGAAAATCCTTATTGCCAATGACCATTTCACCATTGGTGCCTATATCCATGTAAAGACTTAATTTATCGCTGTCTACCATATCTACGGTGAGAAGACCGCTGATTATATCTCCCCCTAAATAATTGGCTATAGAAGGAATACAGTACACTAAACCATTAAAATCAATACCGATTTCTTTGCCAGGGAAAAAGCCCAGATCATTAAAGGATGGGGCAAAGGGAGTCATAAAGACACAAAAGGCGTCTACCCCCATTAAAAGATGTATCATGGTGGTATTGCCGCCTACCGTCATCACCGCCGCCTTTTTCGGGTCTACCCCGGCTATCTTACCGACGCTGGCAAGAAGATCATTAAATGCTCCTACTACACAGCTTTGCAGTTCCTTGAGATGAGCTTCGTTATCTTTTCCGTAAAAAATACGGCTCAAAATTTCCTCACCATAGGGAATTTGAGGATTGGCAGCGCCCTCTGCGGCTAAAACCTGACCGCTGTTGAGATCTACCAGCTCCATGGCAATCATTGTACTGCCTAAATCAACAGCGATACCATAATGCTGGGATCTGGTATCACCAGGCTCTACCGCGGTAACCTGCCAAAGCTCTCCTGTCCAAACCAGAGTAGCTGTTACCCGCCAATTGTCCGCTCTGAAATTGCGGTAATCACGACGAAAGACAGAATAGGGAAGCTCCGCCTCACCTACTAAAGGAGAAAGACTTCTCAGTAAACGCTCTCTGTCAGCAGTAACATCCCCTGTCTGGGGCTGGGGCAATTCCAAATATATTTTTTTGCTCAATGCCTCCATTATATTTCTCCTCTCTTTTTATCTCTCATATACCTCCCTTTTAAATTCGACTTATACCAGTTTTTACCTGCCTTATTTTTTGACAGCTGACCTCTTTAGCTAAATTTTACAATAATAAATTATCAATTTACTAAAACAGAAATTAGTACTGCCAATAAACCAAGGGAGGATAACGCCTAAACAATACATAGTTTAGGGATATCCTCCCCTTTTTATACTATTCTCACTTTATACGTTGTCAGCCAATGATTTATCTGCAAAAAATAAGCGATTGTCTGGGGAACTGTCATCAGCTGGCCATACCACGGCGTAGTTAAAGTAGCCTCGGTCAGCTTCGCCAGTTTCTCCTTAGGCACCAGCGTGAGTAAAGGTGCTGTACCCTGAGCCGTCAATTCAGCCAATTCAGCGCTGACAGCCCTTAAATAACTGGGATTATGGGTTTTTGGATAAGGACTCTTTTTCCGCCACAGAATCTTTGACGGCAAAAGATCTTTTACCGCGTTCCGTAAAAGACCCTTCTCATAACCATCGTGATCCTTGTAACGCCAGGGCACAGTATAAAGATACTGGGCTATCTCCTTATCACAGAAAGGTACCCTTACCTCTAAACCACTATACATACTCATACGGTCTTTTCTGTCCAGTAAGGTCTGCATAAACCAAACCATATTTAAACGCATCATCCGTTTGGCACTGTAATTCTCTTTATCACTTAGAGGAGTATGAGAAAAATCCCCCTCTTTAACCGTCTTTTCATAGGCCGCCGCCACATAACTTTCCGGTTCCAATGCCAAAGCCAAGTCTTCTCTCAACAAAGAACTCCGCCAGGCTGTAGATTGAGCCCAGGGAAAACCAGCCGACTCCCTGATAGTCTTATCACGGAACCAGGGATAACCGCCAAAAATCTCATCAGCGCACTCGCCGGAAAGAGCCACGGTACAAATCTTTTTTATCTCCCGGCAAAATAAAAGCAAGGAACTATCCACATCAGCCATACCAGGCAAATCCCTGGCCTCTACACTCCGGTATAATGCCTCTACTAACTGGGGCGTGTCTATTTCCACCTTATGATTTCGACAGCCTAAAAAATTCACCATATCATCTATATACTCACTGTCACTGTTAGGCTGAAATTTGCCCGCCTTAAAATATTTATCATTATCACGGTAAAATACCGAAAAAGTGTCTAAGGTCTTCCCCCGTTCCCGAAAATAATTAGACGCTACAGCGGAAATAATAGATGAATCTAAACCACCGGAAAGAAAAGTGCCTAAAGGAACATCAGAAACTAACTGCCTCTCTATAGCTGTAACCACCAATTTCTTGGTTTTCTCCACCGCCTCTTCCCAGGAATCATCATTCTTTTCGTCCCTTAAACAAAAATAAGAGGAAAGCTCTAAACCAGTACGCCGATAATAACCGTGAAAACCAGGCTTTACTTCCTTGACCCCACGAAAAACACCACAGCCAGGAGTGCGGCCAGGACCCATGATTAAAACCTCTGCTAAAGTAGTCAAATCCGCCTCAGGCGGAATCAAACCAGAAGCTAAAATAGTCTTTATCTCAGAGGCGAAAACTAACTTGCCGTCCCTTTCACCGTAAAATAAAGGCTTTACACCCATGGGATCACGGGCTAAATAAAGCTCACAGCCTTTGTGATGCCAGACTGCTAAGGCAAATATACCATTAAAACGCTGTACCGCCTGGTCTCCCCAGGCTAAATATGACTTAAGTACTACCTCAGTATCAGAATGACCCTCAAAATCAAAACCTAAAGACTTGAGCTCACACCGCAGCTCATTAGTATTATATAATTCTCCGTTATATACTATAGTATATGTCTCACCCTTATAATCAAAGGTCATGGGCTGCCTGCCGCCTGACTCATCAATGACAACAAGACGGCGGTGCAGCAAAAAACAATGAGAATCCTCAAAAAGACCCTCCTGATCCGGACCACGCCTGATCATCGTCTCTACCATCGCCGACTTAACCTCAGGCTCAATGGCTAAGGGAGAAATAAGATCTACGATACCACCTATGGCGCACATTTTATCACCTCGAAAAAGTCTCTTCCTAACAGTATATGCAGAAAATCAAAAAAGACACGGGCTTTGAAGTGAAGGCCAGCGCTAAATTAATAAAAAAACTATGCCCCTACCTAAATGACAAGAAAAAATAGCTCAGGACAACCTCCGGCCAAAACATTATAAAACTACGTGCAATTAAAAATTCTTGCCCCTGCCGCTAAAGTAGACTATAATAATATGGTAATTATGATACTTACCTGAAACCAAAGGAGATAAATATGAATCAATCTCTCAATAAAGAACATTCGCCTGAACATAAACATACCCACTCTAAAGCCATTATTAACCGACTCTCCAGAGCTATAGGACATCTGGAAGCTGTCCGGCGTATGGTGGAACAGGGAGAAGACTGCAGCGCTGTCCTTATACAACTTTCCGCCGTGAAATCCGCTATCAATAATACCGGCAAAGAAATACTTAAGGATCATCTGGAACACTGCATTGTAGACGCTATGGAAAATGGCGATAATAAAGCCCTGGAAGAACTAAATGACGCCATAGATAAATTTATTAAATAATTTCTGCAACATAAATAAAACTCCCGGCCATATCTGTATGACCGGGAGTCTTTCATTATATACTGTTATACGAGAAACCTGCGGAGCAACCTGGTAAAGGTCTGAAAATATACTGCGGCTCCGTATAAGGAAACGATGCTTCTTATGTAGTATTTCCCGATCTCACCACTATAATAGGGTAAAAACGTGAAATCCCTACCCACCCGCCCGTAATTCACAGGTTACTCTGAACAGCTGTTCCCCAAGGGACAGGGAATAGCGCCGTTGCAGCCACAACCGCAGCCCCAATTACCACAGCCGCAGCCCAAACCACAACCCAAAAAGGTATAGAGAATAGACGCCAAATATTGCAAGGTGTATACGTTGTATATGGAACTTAAAACGCAGCTGTAATCGCCGCAGCCAAAGCAGCAATCATTACTGCAGCCTAAATTGGTGAAACCGCAGTTACAGTTGGAACAACTGTTATTACAACAACCGGAGCCGCCGCCACAGCAACAACCACCGCAATTTCCGCATCCGCCACAAGAACCACAACAACCACCTGAGGAACAGCAGCTATCGCAACAGCAACAGCAACAGTCCGAGGAACGGTATCCGCTTTTTCTACTCATTAAAAAGGGCCTCCTTTATTTTTTATCATGGTGTAAGATATGAAAGGAAGCCGCTTTTTGTTACATCAGGAAAAATTTTCCCGCGCCAAAAAGAAAAAATTTCTTAAAGTACCGTTATAATCAGGGGAATAGTCACTATAGATAACAGGGTGGATATAAATATACCCTTTGAGGCTAAAGCCTCATCACCACCGTACTCCATGGATAACATGGCAGTGTTAGTGGCCACTGGCATGGCGGTGGTTATCACCGCCGCCCCTAAAATCATGGGATTATCCACAAAAGGACTAAAACAGCATAATATCAATAATGGACAGCACAACAACTTAACAAAGGACACTATATAAACACGAAAATCCCGAAATACCTCACCTAAAGGAATGCTCCCCAGTGAAGCACCTACTACCAGCATGGCACCGGGAACCGTAATATCACCTAAAAGCGACGCCGTCTCCACTACGAATTCGGGAAAATCTAAAGGCAAAATATACAACACTAAAGCCAGAACCGCCGACAGCAAGGCGGGATTAAGCAAAAAACTAAAGCCTAATTTTAAATCTTTCCGGGGAGAAAGCATCATTACCCCTAAAGAAAAAATTAAAATATTAAAGGGAATATTAAATAACGAGGCGTAAAAAATAGCGTCGTTACCGTAGACAGCGGCAATAATGGGAAAGCCAATAAAACCTACATTGCCGAAAATAGACATAAATCCGTATACCCCCGCCGTCTCCTTGGGAGCACGAATCAGCTTTGGGGTAATATATGCCACCAAAAATAAAATACCATAAGAAGCAAAGGACACTACCAGCAATAATAAAAGATCACTGCCGGTCATCTTTTCCTCAATCCCCATGACAGAACCTAAAATCAGTGCCGGTAAAGTTACGTTGACAATAAGCTTGGAAAGAACTCTATTGCCTTCCTTGGTCAAAAGTCCCTTTTTATTGGCTAAATAACCAATTGCTAAAATAATAAAAAGAGAGAACATCTCTCCTATAACAGCGTAAATATCCATATGACATCCTTAAATACCACCGCTGAAAGAAAAAACGCGGCTACGTAATATTACCATTACCCAGCCGCGAAGAATCTCCTAAAATAAAAATAGGGAAAAATAAATAGGGAAAATCAACGGAAAATGTCATTAACTTATACTACAACACTGCGCCAACGCCTTAAATATTAGACTGCACCAGGCTTACCTCAAATTATGGCGCGGCTTTCAGCTATCCATTATTCCCGCTTTTAAACAGTGATCTGTCAAGCGATTGGTCAGCTTTACCATACGCTGTGACGACAAGGGCTCCTCTGAAGCTAAACGATTAAGCTCCCGGCGGCAACGATATATTTGTATTATATGCCATTTCTGTGAATTGTTCAAGATTAACGAGTTTCTCATTTCTCACCCTCCATAAATTCTTTTTTCTATGGCTTTATTATAGCATAACCCGAAAATATAATCTGTCGAATACCGTCGAGGCAGGATAATTATTTTATCTTTCTGCCGCAAATCCTAAAAAAACAGGTCATATTCACCTTATTGTCATAATAAAACCACATTTTGCCGGATTTATCATCTATAATCAGCTTTAGACCCCTTCTTGTCATAAATAGACGAAAAACAGACAGGCGAATATTAAAAGACAGTTAAAGGAAATATCCTTTAACTGTCTTTTTATCGGTTTTGCCTTTACCGTCTTTCCCTTTAAGGACGACAGTAAGTACAGGGAACACCTACCACGCATTTGCCGCAGGTGTTGGAACCTGGAACCTCAGCGCCACTGTCCGCTAAAGTGTAGGAACAACCATAACCCACATGAATCACAGCATTCTCATCACATAAACCGTTGCAGCGGAAACGGTCATACCCCTCCAGGGTCAAAGCCTGAACTGGACAACGCTTTACACAAGCGCCACAGGAACCATCCTTTTTAAAAAGACAATATTCCTCAGAAATCACCTTATCATGCTCCACCTCTAAATCCGTAACTACCGTACCAAGACGGCCGCAGGTGCCAGCTTCAGTGATCAGCATATTGTTAAGACCAAAAGTGCCTAAACCGCATAACCTAGCCACATGCCGCTGTGACCAGCGGCTTTTCAAAATGGTCTCATCGTATTGATAAGCCATAGGCGTAACACCAGCCTTATAGCCCTCGCCCGCTAAAAACTCAATGAGCTTATCAGCTAATGACGCTAAAGCCGCGTTAGTCTTTTCATAGGCCATAGCCCAGGTAGAAGAGCTGAGACGCTCCTGTTTATTGCTGTCCCCAACCTCCTTGGTAAAGGGGAAAAAATATGCTATTACGGTCTTGGCTCCCGGCACAATTTCCCTGGGCAAAACATGCTGGGGATGAACTAACTGCCGCAAGTCCGCCATTTCCTTATGATTAGCGTCACCAAAACCTACAAGAGGACGCCGCCATATATGGGGAATCAAGCCACCCTCATCCTCCTTAGCGGCAAATTCTTCAATAAACTTAGTAATTTTATCTCTCATGCTATTTCCCTCTTTCCGCCATCACCGCACTTACTGCAGACAAATAAGGTTTATCTGAATATCCTTTAGCGCCATTGGGGACGTCCCACCGCGGCGATATCCAATAAGGTCTCGATGTGCATACGCACACTCTCATTATAACCATTACCGGTAATTACATCTTTTCTTTCAACTAAAATATCATAATTTTTTACGCCCTGAGCGTCCATTTCCTCTCTCACCCGGGTCTTGCCGGCTTCTGTGGCTATTTCTATCGCCCGGAGCATCGGTTCGTCAGGATCGCCGTAACCCTCTTCTTCCTCGTCTGGAGCATTGTCCATAACACGATAAGGAATCTTGCCCCAAGGCGTAAAAATACTGATGGAACCCTGATCGTGATTCTCAACCTTAATTCTGTAAAGAGTCATAACTTTACCGGCTGCGGCGCCTACGGCATTGGCCACGTCATTGTGAGGCGGGAAAATTATCTTGGCACCATACTTTTCCGCGGCAGGAGCGAGCCAAGCCTTAATGGGAGCACCAATGCCTATAATGGGAATGCTGAGTTCATAATTTACTCTGAGTATCTCATCATCACCGCCCCATATGGCCTTCTGGAAAAAGGTTTCCTTAGTCTTGTCCTCCTCAACCTCACTAAAAGCAAAACCCTGATAATCCATGGAACTCTCCGCTATGGTGCGGCAAAGCTTATCCGTCACCAAAGAACGTGATAAGGCTAAAAAGTCATCAACGCTCATACCACGGCTCTCAGCCATCATTTTAGCTGCTAATTCAGCCGCTTCCACACTGCCTATGGTATATTCTCCCTCAGCATGCAAAACATCGGTGGGAGTAAAACCAATCATGCCAATAACCCCATGCTCCAGCAAGGAATTAACATTCAGGAAATTCGGCGTGGTCTTTATTTTCCTGGCTATCTCCACAATAGTATGAGGGCCTTCCTTTAATACCTGCAGTACCCGGCGCTGCTTTTCCGTTATCTCCAAATGAGGCGACGGCTCCCGCAGTAAAAAATATCCTTCAGGCAAATCATTGACAATCATGGCTATCTTGGCATTGAAAATGTGCTTCAGCTCCACTAAATAACTGGGATAATCACGGCAAATAACTGAAACCGGCCAGCAGCGTCTGGGACCTACTACTGTTTTTTTCCTTTTATAATCATAATGAATACGGCTGTCGCCGCCTAAACCAAAGGTATTGGCCTCGGCGGCGTTGACCCGGGTACGCCAGCCACCAACCTTAGCGCCCTCACTGTCTAAACGAGGACGACCCTGACGCAGAACAGCGATATCCGTAGTGGTTCCGCCCATATCCAAAACTAAACCATTATC
>CAWVFN010000035.1:0-3883 GCA_963928475.1 Bacillota bacterium | reverse complement strand
AAAAAACAAAACGGCAGGTCTACCGACTTAACATCATCCTACTAAGACTCCTTCCCATTTCCTTAGAAACAGTGGATCACGTCTATTCGTCCGTAACACGGTTGCTGGGACAGTACGGGAATAAACCCGTTTTCCTATTAAGTAAAAAACACCGTTTATTGTTGAGTTTTTACTAAAGATATTATATGATAAACCTTTAATAAATACAAGTCTAATTTTTAATATTTTTTTAATAATTTGACAATATTAGGTTTTGGAGTATAAATATTTATGTAAGAAATAGATAAAAAAGCAGAATTTAGCATAAATATCGATTGACATTTTAAAAATACTATGTTAAGATTCCTATGAAAATAAAACGTATTTGGTGCCCGTTGTTACGGCAGCGGGAGAATAGGGAAGTCAGGTGAAAGTCCTGCGCGGTCGCGCCGCTGTGAAAAGGTGAATGCCTTTAAGCCAGAAGACCTGCCAAATATGAGTCCTGCACTTGTGCTACGAGCGATGGCGAAGTGTATCGAAATCTCATGATTTCCTACACCCCTATTGCTGTGCATAGCGGGTGTTTTATTTTACATTTTATATAGGAGGAAAAAAATGACTACAAAACAACAACGCATTGTTTCGATTTCTGCGGTATTTGCCGTAGTATTCTGTCTTACTCCTGGGGTAAGCGCAATGCACATCATGGAAGGTTTTTTACCGATGTCCTATTGTATAGCCTGGGGCGTCCTATGTATTCCTTTCATCATCGCAGGTTTCTTCTCCATCAAGAAGACCATTAAAGAAAACAGACGCGTTCTTCTGTTACTTGCCATGGTCGGAGCTTACGCCTTTGTTCTTTCGGCCCTGAAGATTCCTTCAGTGACAGGCAGCAGTTCTCATCCTACAGGGACAGGACTGGGGGCTATATTATTTGGTCCCAGTGCCATGAGTATTATTGGCGTAATAGTATTACTTTTCCAGGCTATTCTTTTAGCTCACGGCGGTTTAACCACTCTGGGAGCTAACACATTTTCAATGGCTATTGCCGGCCCTTTTATCGCCTATGGAGTCTATATATTATCTCTTAAATTAAGGGCAAATAAAAGAGTAGCTGTATTTTTAGCGGCGTGTTTAGGTGATTTATTTACTTATGTGGTTACGGCTACCCAGTTAGCCATGGCCTATCCTTCTGAAGTTGGCGGCTTTATGACATCTTTTGTTAAATTTATGGGTATTTTTGCCGCTACTCAGGTTCCTTTAGCTATTATTGAAGGTCTTGTTACAGTTGTTGTTATAATTGGTTTGGAATCTTTTGCTAAAGATGAATTGACTGATTTGGGATATTTCAGAGGAGGTGCTCTGAATGTCAAATAACGGTTTGTCAAAAAACACCATTTTAGTATTGGTAATGCTTTTAGCTTGTGTGATTATTGCCATAGTACCACTTATGTACATAAAGGACAGTGAATTCGGTGGTGCTGACGGTGCAGCTGAGGAAGCTATTGGTGAAATTAATCCTGATTATGAACCATGGGCCAGTTCTATTTTAGAACCTCCTGGCGGTGAAACGGAATCACTGCTTTTCTGTTTACAGGCAGCTTTAGGCGCTGGCATTTTTGGCTTCGGTATTGGTACTCTGCGTGAACGGAGCAAGGCTAAAAAGGCTAGAGAAAAAGAAGATGCTGAAAAAAAAAGCATTCAACGGAATAATAGTGAAAAGGACGCCGTTACATTATGATACTCATAGATAAATTGAGCTATTCTTCAAAACTGCGGCATAAAAATCCGACTTTAAAGTTTATCTTCGCGGTTTTAACCTTATTGATCTGTGTTATTTCACGCTCAATTACCATTTCCCTTGTAGTTTTATTAATTATGGGAAGTCTCATTGTACTTTACAATGGGACTTCTCTATCCTATTTTTTTAAGCTGATGACAATTCCGCTGGTATTTTTATTACTTAGCACCATAGCTATAATAATAAATTTTGCCAGTGAACCGTTATCATCCTTTGCCATACCATTTTTTCACTGGTATATAACATCCAGTTTAGATTCGCTGATTTTTGCGGCTCGCTTGATACTGACAGCTTTGGCGGCAGTATCATGTTTATATTTTCTTTCCTTAACGACGCCGATTACAGATATACTTTTGGTCTTAAAGAAGTTTCATTGTCCAGAACTGCTTATAGAATTGATGCTTTTGATATATCGCTTCATTTTTGTGCTGCTTGACTTGGCTTCCGCCTTAACTGTCTCACAGAAAAGCCGTCTTGGTAATAAGGACTTTAAGACAGCCTGTAAATCATTGGGTAGTTTATTAGCGGTACTATTAGTCCGTTCTTTTCAAAAATCAGAGAGATTATATGACGCCATGGAATCTCGGTGCTATAATGGGAGAATTTTAGTGCTGACAGAAGCTTATACTACTAAGACCGTGGAAATAGCTTTTGTTTGCTGTTTTGAGCTAGTCCTTGTAGCCTTGGCTGTATTTGTCGCCTTACAATAGGAGTAAAAATTATGGATAGCAGCAATGACATCATCATAAAGGCGGAAGACATTTATTTTACTTACAATGATGGTACCACCGCCTTAAAAGGGATAAATTTAGAAATAGGGAAAGGGAAAAAAGTAGCCCTTTTAGGGGCCAACGGCTCTGGCAAATCAACGTTTTTTCTTTGTCTCAATGGTATTAATAAGCCGGAAAAAGGCACTATGTATTTGCATGGTAAACCTTATAATTATAAACGCAAGGGATTACTGGATATTAGAACTAAAGTTGGCATAGTATTTCAGGATCCAGATAATCAGCTCTTTTCCGCCAGTGTTTATCAGGAGATATCTTTTGGCGCTTTGAATATGGGGTTAAGTGAATCAGAAGCGGCTAAACGTGTGGAGCAGGCCATAGAAGATTTGGAAATAACGGAATTCAGGGATAAACCTACCCATTTTTTAAGCGGCGGTCAAAAGAAACAAGTTTCTATTGCTGATATTTTAGTCATGAATCCTGAGGTTATCGTATTAGATGAACCAGCCGCCGCTTTAGATCCCAAACACACTGATATCGTCAACGAATTAGTAGATAAGCTCGTCCAAAGAGGTATAACGATTATTATCGCGACCCATGATGTGGATTACGCATACAGTTGGGCTGACGAGGTAATTTTGTTTCACCAAGGTAAGGTTTTATTAGAAGGTAAGCCAGAGGAAGTCTTCGCCAACGAGGAAGCCCTCAAAAAAACCAATTTGAAAAAACCAGCGGCTCTCCGTCTTTTTGATGATTTGACAGAAAGTGGCATTTTAAGCCCTGGTCTGGCTTTGCCCAGAGATTTAGAAACCCTGGAAAAATACATAAGTATGGCAAAGGAGAATAGTAAATGAGTAAAAAAGGGCTCTTAGTAGTAAGTTTTGGTACCAGTTTTGATGAGACCAGAGCGAAAACAATAGATAAATTAGAAGAAGAGTTGTCGGCAGCTTTCCCCGACAGAGCTTTCTATCGTGCTTGGACAAGCAAAATAATAATGAAAAAAATACTTAAACGTGACGGCATTAAAATCAATAATGTCCGGGAAGCTATGGCTAAAATGGCTGAGGATGGTATAGAAGAAGTCTTGATTCAGCCAACCCATATTCTCAGCGGCGTGGAAAATGATTTAATGACGGAAGATGCCTTAGCTTTTAGTGATAAATTCCAGAAGATTATCTTTGGTGACCCGCTTCTTATGTATACTGATGATTTTTTTGCCGTTGCTGACAGTGTAGCAAAAGAGTTTTCTCATTTAGACGCTGATACGGCTTTAGTGCTTATGGGACATGGCACCACACATCAGACTAATGCCGTTTACGCAGCTTTAGATTATATATTTAAGGCGCGTGGCTATAAGAATATTTTTGTTGGTACA
>CAWVFN010000034.1:0-5764 GCA_963928475.1 Bacillota bacterium | reverse complement strand
CCACTTTGCTCAAAGAATCGGATATCATAACTGTCCATTGCCCTTTAAACCAAGACTCGGCTTTATTATTTGACGAGAAAACCTTTGAGCAAGTTAAAAAAGGCTCGATTTTTATCAATACAGCCAGAGGCGGTATAGTGAAGGAGGATGCCTTAGCCGCTGCGCTGAAGGATGGGAGGTTATCGGCTGCCGCTATAGATGTAGTAACTCAAGAACCGATGGCGAAGGATTGTCCTTTATTGGGTATAGATAATTTACTGATAACACCCCACGTGGCCTGGACTCCCTTAGAGACCAGGGAACGTCTTTTAGCCATTACGGAAAGTAATTTACGGGCTTATTTGTCAGGCAAGCCAGAAAATAAAGTTAACTGAAGAGTTGAGCGCGCCTCATAGAGGCGCGTTTTTTATATAATTTATAGCTGTTTTTATTAATAAAAGACCAGTGTTCCTCTAATGTTTTGTTGCATATATATATTTATTTATGGTATAATTTATTATTAAACAAGTAGCTATTGACCATAAAGGAGATATATATGGAAAAAATAAAAGAAACAGTTGCCGAAGGTTTAGATGAGGAACGGGAAACTAAAAATTTTATTGAACGTTTTATTGATGAGGATCTGGCCGCCGGCGTTTATGATAGAGTTCAGACTCGTTTTCCGCCTGAGCCTAATGGATATTTGCATTTAGGACATGCAAAAGCCATTTGTCTTAATTTTGGTTTAGCGGAAAAATATAACGGTATCTGTAATTTACGTTTAGATGACACCAATCCGGAAAAGGAAGATACAGAATATGTTGATTCCATTACTGAAGATATAGCCTGGCTGGGTTTTAAGTGGCATAAGCTTTGTTACGCCTCTGATTATTTTGATCAACTTTATGACTTTGCTGAGGAGCTGATTAAAAAGGGTAAAGCCTATGTTTGCGATCTTAACGCGGAGGAGATGCGTTCATATCGCGGCACCTTAACGGAGCCTGGCAAGAACAGTCCTTATCGTGACAGAAGTATTGAGGAAAATCTGGCTTTATTCCGGGATATGCGGGATGGAAAATTTCCTGACGGCAGTCATACTTTAAGGGCTAAGATAGATATGTCTTCTCCCAATCTTAATATGCGTGATCCGGTAATTTATCGTATTCAGCGGGGACATCATCATCGTACTGGTGATAAATGGTGCATTTATCCTATGTATGATTTTGCTCATCCCCTTTCTGATTCATTAGAAGGGGTAACTTTTTCCATTTGCACTATAGAATTTGAGGCTCACCGTCCTCTCTATGATTGGGTTTTAGCGAACCTGGATGTTCCGGTGCGCAGCCGCCAGATAGAATTTGCCCGTTTAAACGTGAATTATTCTCTGATGTCTAAGCGCAAACTAAAAAGAATGGTAGATGATGGCATTGTTGATGGCTGGAATGACCCTCGTATGCTTACTATTTCTGGTATGCGCCGCCGCGGTTATCCCCCTGAAGCCATAAGGGCATTTTGCGAAAGTGTTGGTGTAGCTAAATCCAACAGCATAGTTGATATGGCGCAGCTGGAGTTTTTTGTGCGCGATAATCTTAATTACAGTGCCCAGCGTCGTATGGCTGTAATTGATCCTCTGAAAATTACTATTACTAATTATCCTGAAGATCAGTATGAGACTTTTGAGGCTGTAAACAATCCAGAGGATGAGACTGCGGGAAAAAGATTTGTAACCTTTAGCCGTGAAGTCTATATTGAGCGCAGTGATTTTATGGAGGAACCTACTAAAAAATTCCATCGTCTTTCTCCCGGCAAAGAGCTGAGATTACTTCATGCTTACTATATCAAATGTGAAGAAGTAATAAAGGATAGTGAGGGTAATATTACGGAATTACTCTGTACTTATGATCCCCAAAGCCGTGGTGGCTGGAGCGAGGATGGCCGCAAAGTAAAGGGTACGGCGCACTGGGTTTCTGCCCGTGATTGTGTAGAGGGTGAGGTTCGCCTTTATGACCGTCTCTTTAGTAATGATAATCCGGAAGACGGTGATTTCCAGGATAATTTAAATCCAGATTCTCTTGTTATTGTCCCCAATGCTAAGCTGGAAAAGAGTTTAGCTGAGGCAGTACCTGGCAGCCGTTTCCAGTTTTTGCGTCAGGGTTATTTTGTGTCTGACGGAGTTAATAGTGATGGCAAACCAGTCTTTAATCGTATAGTATCCCTGAAGGACAGCTTTAAAAAGGGGAAATGATATGGAGAAAATAGCCAAAGGTATAGAAACAGCTCTTTTTTATTGTTTGGGTTTGAAACAGCATGAGCAGTTACTTATTGTTACCGATGATATAAAGGCTAATCTCAGCAATTTATTTTATGAGGTAGCGAAAGAACATGGGGTTCAATCCGCGGTATTAAAGATGACAGGCATAGAAATGTCGGGTAAGGAACCGCCTTCTATTTTGGAAGCTGCTTTACGCCGCGCTGATGTGGCTGTTTTATTAACTGAATTTTCTCTTTCCCATACTAGAGCGAGAGAAAAAGCCAGCCGTCACGGTACCCGTATAGCTTCTTTACCGGGTTTCACCAGACAGATGCTGGCTGGTCCCATGATGGTAGATTATGATAAGATGGGTAAGCTGACCCGGAAAATAAGCTCTTATTTAGACAGTGCTGATCAGGCTTATTTAGTTGCTGATGATGGTACAGAGATAACAATGAGTTTAGAGGAACGAGCTGGTTTTGCTGATTTGGGTTTATACCGAAACCCTGGTGAGTGTGGCAATCTGCCTGCTGGTGAAAGCTATATTGCGCCCAGGGAAGGAACGGCCAATGGCAGGGTAGTATTAGATGGCAGTATCACCAATATCGGCAAGCTGAGTGAAAATATTATTTTGACTTTTAAGGAAGGCAGAATAGTATCAATTAATGGTGGCGCGGAAGCCGTAGTTTTAGAGAAAATTTTGGCTCAGGCCGGTAAAGGCAGTACTAATTTGGCTGAACTTGGTATTGGTACTAACCCAGGAGCTGTGATGACTGGGGATACTTTAAACGATGAAAAGGTTATTGGCAACGCCCATATCGCTTTAGGTGATAATATTAACTATGGCGGCAGGGTAGAATCGAATTTGCACCTGGACTGCGTTATGACTAATGCCACTTTGTATTTAGACGATATTCTTATTGTGGATAAGGGAAATATAGTTGTGTGATTTGCAATTAGGAGGTACTTATGGCAAAGGATAATTCATTCGATATAGTATCGGAAGTAAATTTGCAGGAAGTAAGCAACGCTGTTAATCAGGCCAGAAAAGAAATATCACAACGCTATGATTTTAAAGGCAGCAAAACTCAGATTGAGTTAGATGATACTTCTATAAAGATTACCACAGATGATGATTTTCATCTTAATAGTGTAATTGATATCTTAAAAACCAGGCTTATTTCCAGAAAAGTGGCTATTCGTAATTTATCTTACGGTAAAGTTGAGGACGCGGCTGGTGGTTGTGTACGTCAAGTAATCACCATTAACCAGGGGATCGCCGCGGAAAAAGCTAAAACTATAGTTAAAGATATTAAAAGCATGAAGCTTAAGGTTCAGGCTGCCATTCAAGGTGATAGCCTGCGCGTTTCCGGCAAGAACAAAGATGACCTTCAGGCTGTCATGGCCATGCTGCGGGAAAAGGACTATGATATTGAACTGCAGTTTAATAATTATCGTTGATAAAATACAGCTAATTACTTTGTTTTACAGTTAATATAACTGTGTTTTATTTTTTTAAGTGGATAATAGTAAGAAAAAGAGAAAAACGTATTGCATATATATAAAAAATGTTGTATAGTTATATGTATGTTATCGTTGGGAGGCAAAATTAGTGATAAATGTTGCAATTTTAGGGGCTTCAGGTTATGCTGGCGGGGAGCTGGCGAGAATATTGGCCTTACATCCTCATTGCCGCCTGAAGCATCTTCTGGCTCATGCCAGTGCCGGCAAAGCTTATAGTGAAATATTTCCGTTTTTAGGTGATATTAGCGGCATGGTGGTGGAAGATCAGGATCAAGAAGATTATTTGTCCGATTCTGATATGGTATTTTTGGCTTTACCCCATGGCAAGTCAGCACCTCATGTAAAAAAGATTTTATCAGCTGGCAAGAAAGCAGTGGATTTAGGGGCTGATTTTCGTTTTCGTGATAGTTCTGTGTATGAGGCCTGGTATCAGCCTCATCCTTATAAGGAGATATGTAAAAGTACCCCTTATGGTTTGCCGGAATTATATAGGGAGAAAATAGCAGGCGCCGATTTCGTGGCCAATCCTGGTTGTTATCCCACTGGCGCCACTTTAGCTTTGTATCCTTTGCTTAAGGAAGGTCTTATTGATACAGAAACTATTATCATAGATAGTAAAAGTGGTATAACTGGAGCTGGCCGCGGTTTAAAGGAAGGCTCTCTTTATTGCGAATCCTCTGAGAATATAAAGGCTTATGGTGTGGCTGCCCACCGTCATACACCGGAAATAGAACAAAATTTTAGTGAGGCGGCAGGCAAGTCTGTTTTGATAAACTTTACACCTCATCTTACCCCGATGAATAGGGGTATTTTAACTACAGCTTACGCAACTTTAATGGAGGTCACAGAGATCGAAACCATAGAGGATGTGTTTAATAAATATTATGGTGACGAATACTTTATGCGGCTTTTGCCGCCAGGTGAGTTTCCGCAAACAAAATGGGTTCAGGGCAGCAATTTTGTTTATTTAGGTTTTACGGTAGATCAGCGCACAAAAAGGGTTATCGTATCAACGGCCATTGATAATTTAGTAAAAGGTGCCGCAGGACAGGCGGTACAGAATATGAATATCATGTTTGGCTGGGAGGAAAATACGGCTTTGACCATGATGCCGACATTTCCTTGATGAAAATAAGAAGCGAGGCGAGAAAAATGACTCAATTTTCTGGGGCGGTTACAGCTGCCAGGGGCTTTCAGGCTGCTGGTATCCATGTGGGTGTAAAGACATCTAATAAGGAAAAAAAGGATATAGCGTTACTATATTCAGAAAAGCCCTGTGTTTTAGGGGCAATGTTCACTACCAACGCTGTTAAGGCAGCACCGGTCCTATATGATATGGAGATTTTGGCTAAAGGTGAGGCCCAGGCTGTGTTTATAAATTCCGGCAACGCCAATGCCTGTACCGGTCCTCAGGGATTGGCTGATGTCAGAACCACCGCCCAGGAGGTGGGAAGTTGTCTCGGTATATCCTCAGATCTAGTATTAATTTCATCTACCGGCGTAATAGGCCATAATCTGCCTATGGATAGGATTTTAACTGGTGTTAAATCGGTTTATCCCCGTCTTAGCTCTGAGGGTGGTCATGAAGCGGCAGAGGCCATACTGACAACGGACATTCATACTAAAGAGATGGCTGTTAAAATTGATTTAGGCGGTATAGAAGTTACTATTGGCGGTATGGCTAAGGGTTCCGGTATGATTTGTCCTCATATGGCCACTATGTTAGCTTTTATTACTACAGATGCGGTTATAGCCAGAGAAACATTGCAGAGCGCTTTAGCAGAGGCAGTATCTGGCAGTTTCAATCAGATTTCCGTTGACGGCGATATGAGTACAAACGATAGTGTAATAGCTTTGGCTAATGGTTTAGCTGGTAATGCGGAAATCATAATTGGCAGTGAATATTATAAATTATTTGTTGATGCTTTAAGCAGAGTATGTGTTTATTTGGCCAAAAAAATAGCCCGTGACGGCGAAGGAGCCACTCATTTACTTCAAGTTAGAGTAGAG
>CAWVFN010000033.1:0-50329 GCA_963928475.1 Bacillota bacterium | reverse complement strand
AGAGCTAACAGACACAGAAATCTGTTAGCTCTTTATTTATGAATAATTTTCAGATGTTGTCAAAATGTTGTCACGAGGACATTTCGCTTTTTAAAAACCCAGTATTTATGCGGGTTTGCGGCGTTTTGACTACTATTCCCACTCGATAGTTGCCGGGGGTTTTTGGGTTATATCGTAGACGACTCTGTTGATATGCCGAACCTCATTAGTTATGCGGCTGGAAACCTTGGCTAGTATTGGATAGGGTATTTTAGCCCAATCAGCGGTCATAAAGTCTGAGGTGGTGACGGCTCTTAAAGCCAAGGTATAGTCATAAGTTCTCTCATCGCCCATTACGCCGACACTGCGCATATCGGTCAGTACGGCAAAGTATTGATTGATATTTTTAGCGGCATTATTTTTTTCCAACTCTTCTCTGAAGATAGCGTCGGCATTTTGCAGAATTTCGATTTTTTCAGCGGTTATATCGCCTATTATCCGCACAGCCAGACCTGGTCCAGGGAAAGGTTGCCGGAATACCAGATAATCGGGAATCCCTAATTCCAGGCCGAGGGCTCTGACTTCGTCTTTAAATAGATCCCGCAGGGGTTCCACGATTTCTTTAAATTCCATGACATCTGGTAAGCCGCCGACGTTATGGTGGCTTTTTATTACCTGAGCGTTATTGCTGCCGCTTTCTATAACATCTGGGTAAATGGTGCCTTGAATGAGGATATCGCACTTACCTATTTTTTTAGCTTCTTCCTCAAAGACTTTAATAAATTCCCTGCCTATTATTTTGCGTTTTTCCTCTGGTTCTTTTATATTTTTAAGTTTTTGCAGGAAGCGTTCTTGGCAGTCTACCCGGATAAGATTGATGTTAAATTGTTTTTTAAATATATTTTCGACCTGATCTCCTTCGTCTTTACGAAGCAAGCCGTGATCTACAAAGATACAGGTGAGATTAGAGCCTATAGCTTTATGGGCTAAGACTGCGGCGACAGAGGAATCCACACCGCCGGAGAGGGCGCAGAGGACTTTTTGTCCTGCCATTTTTTCTTTAAGATAAGCGATTCTTTGTTGCGCGTAGGAGGCCATTTGCCAATCGCCTTTAAGTCCGCAGATACCGAAGAGGAAGTGTTTAAGCATATCCTGTCCAAAGGGTGTATGTTCTACTTCGGGGTGAAACTGAACGCCGTAGAAGTTCCTTTTACTGTCCATAACAGCGGCGTTAGGACAGCTATCAGTATGGGCTATAGATACGAAGCCTGGGGGCAAAATTTCTACCTGATTTGTATGACTCATCCAGCAGGTATTTTTCCCTTTTAAGGTGGCGAAGAGGGGAGATGGCTCCAGGATAATGTTTTGAGCTCCATATTCTCTTTTCTCTGTTTTGTCTATACTGCCGCCCAAGACCTGACTCATGCTTTGGAGTCCATAGCAGATACCCAGGATGGGAATACCCATTTGAAATATTTCCTGGGGTGGCAGAGGTGCGCCGGGTTCATAGGCGTTATAGGGTCCGCCGGTAAGGATTATAGCTTTAGGATTTTTTTCCTTTATTTTCTCAACTGGTGTATTATAAGGCAGTAATTGGCAATACACGCCGCATTCTCTTACTCTGCGGGCGATAAGCTGATTATATTGCGCGCCAAAATCCAATAAAATAACGGTTTCGTTTTTCACTTGATTCGCTCCCTTTTTGCTTAGTTTAGGGTGGTTATATATAATTTTACCGTGAAAACTGAAAAAAGACAATAGTAAAGTGGGCTAATGTTATATTGGAGCTTAACCTTAAGGCGGACAAATTTTTTATGCCAAAGGGGAGTTTTTGTGTTAAAATAATAAAGCAAGTAAAATTTATGTTTAGAGGCTGTTATGCTTATTGAGTTTTTAATCTTATTGGTAGGATTTGTTTTTTTGATCAAAGGAGCCGATATATTTGTTTCCGGCGCTTCTGGGATTGCTGTTTATTTAGGTGTACCTGCTGTAGTTATAGGTTTGACCGTTGTGGCCATGGGTACAAGTGCCCCAGAATTATCTGTTAGTATTGTAGGATCTCTTCGGGGGCAGAGCGGTATATCCGTTGGCAATATTATTGGTTCTAATATTTTTAATTTACTTTGTGTAGGTGGCTTGGCTGCCATTGTCATGCCTATGTCTGTTGATAAGGTTTTAATAAAACGCGATATTCCTCTGTCTTTTTTGGCGGCTGTTTTATTTTTCTTCTTTGCTTTTGATCAGGGTTTAGAGCGCATTGATGGTATTATTTTATTATTGTTTTTCGCTGTCTTTCTTTTTTTAATGTTCAGAGACGCAGGACAGCAGCGTCATAGTGGAGAGAAAGATGAGACCGAGGAGCGGCCGTCTCTTTGGCGCTGTTTGTTTTTGATTATTATAGGATTGGCGGGAGTTATTTTAGGCGGTGAACTTGTGGTACGTTCTGCTACGGCTATTGCTTTAAATTTTGGTTTTAGCCAGTCTTTAATTGGTTTGACCATTGTAGCGGTGGGGACATCTCTGCCAGAGCTGGTTACTACTTTAGTGGCGGCTAAAAAAGGTGAAAACGGTATCGCCATGGGTAATATTATTGGTTCCAATATTTTTAATATAGCTATGGTTTTAGGTGTTGCGTCAGTTGTAAACCCGTTGTTAGTTCCTGGTTTTGTTCTTATTGATACTATATTTTTGGGTGCCATTACTTTATTGTTGCTATTTTTTTTATGGGGTGGAAAGTCTTTACAGCGTTGGCAGGGTGTAATTTTCTTTCTTTTGTATATAATATATCTTGTCTACATAATAAATCGCGGATAATATTTCTATACACTTAAAGTACACAATAATTTCATTTAAGAAACACTTTAAAGGCACCATTTACCGGGTCTATTGTGATAGAATGCTTTTGGATTAAAAAAAGAAAAGAGATTTTTTTATGTTAATTCCCAGCCATACTGTATTGGCAAGTCACGTTAGCGATTATGTAAGTGAAAAATATGGTTTTCATTTTGTGGCTAACGCTATTTACCGCGGCAGTGTTATGCCGGATTTAAAGGATAAGGAAGACGGTTCCCACTATTCAGAGAACTGTTTTGCCAATGCTTCTTTGATTTTTGAGGAGCTTAACAAGATAGACGCAGCAGATATCAAGGCCTTTAGCTATAAGGTAGGCGAATTGCTGCATTTTATTGCTGATTATTTCACTAACGCCCATAACAAGGAATATTTACAGCGCAATATGCGTTTGCATATGGTTTATGAAATGCGTCTGCATTTTAAATTAACTAAGCTCATAAAGAACTATGAACTTAAGAGCGGCGCTGAAATTAATCCTTTAAATCAAATTAAAATATGGCATAATGAGTATAAATATGGTAAAGGCGGCGTGGAAAAGGATTTGCGTTATATCTTACGTTCCTGTTACTATATTGCCGATTTAGTGGTATCTATGTATTGCCGGAAAAAGGCTTCTTTGCTTTTAGCGGCTTAAGTTTAATGTTAATAATTTCGGGACGGGAAGTTTTTCCCGTCCTTTGTTTTTCCAGAAGCGGAGTGGTTTTTTAATGTTAATTTTAAGGGGAATTACTGTTTATGTTTTCAGAATTTGTTGACCCGTTATACAGTGCTATTTTAGTTTTTCCTTTAGTAGCCTTAATTTTTACCTTACCGTATCTTTTATATCAGTACAGTAAGTATGGTTCTGTAGTTATTTTCAAGGCCATAGTTGTATATTCGTTTATTTTATATTTATTATGTATGTACTTCCTGGTAATTTTACCCTGCCTTCTTTTGAGGAAGCGGCGGCTGGTACTGGTCATCTATGGCAGCTGCGCCCTTTGAGTTTATTAGATGATATAAGGGCCATAGAGGGTTTTTCTTTCAGAGAGATAGGAACCTATGGTTTACTGATACATAGTGTGTCTTTTCTCCATGGTCTCCTTAATGTGGTTATGTTTGTACCTTTCGGTATATATCTGCGTTATTATTTTAAAAAGGGATTTTTCCTGACGATTTTCCTGGCTATAGTTTTAAGCGTTTTCTTTGAACTTACTCAGCTGTCGGGATTATATGGTATTTATCCTCGACCTTATCGCCTTTGTGATATAGACGATGTAATTCTTAATACATTAGGCGCTTTTATTGGTTTTTTATTGGCTCCTTTGGTAACCTGGCTATTTCCGAAAAAGGAAAAGCTGGATAAGATCTCCTATTCACGAGGTAAAAACATCTCACCTATACGCCGTTTTTTAGCTGCTTTAATCGATTGGCTGCCGCCTGTGGCGTTAACTTGGTTTTTGGGGAACTTTTGGCCTGGCTTTGGTTTGATAGGATTTTCTTGGGGTAATATACTAATTTATATTATTTGGGTTGTTCTTTATTTTATGGTAATAAGTTATTTAATGGACGGCGTTACTTTAGGGAAAAAGCTTCTGCGGTTGGGAGTAGTTGCTAAGGATTATGGCTCTGCCACCTTTATTCAGTATGTTATTCGTTATTCTTTGCTCTATTATGTATTTCTTCCCTCACTATATGTGGCGGTAAAGCTTAACGAATTATCTTATGAGGTAGAGATGGCCTGGATGTTAACTATTTTTGTAGGCGTATTTGCTTTGATCTTTTTTATTTTTCTTTCCCAGGCTATAGCGGTTTTTTTCAAGGATGATAAAAGAATGCTCCATGAGATATTGAGTAATACCAGGACAAAAAATTATATTCCTAAGGAATAGCAGTGTCGCAAGTTGTCATATCTCATAAATCCGTATTGGAAAGATAACTTTTTTATGTTATAATTATTATAACTATGTATTATACTGCCTGGGAGTTAAGTTATGCTGAAAAAACTTTTCCTATCACATAAAAGAACTATAGCCTTTATCGGTGTGGTTGTCCTGATTTTTGCCGCCGCCCTTGTTTTTTCTCTTTTACGAGGTGATGCCGCAGGCAAGGGCAACAGTGATGCCTATGCCCTTTCTGATAAGGAACTGCAGGTAGTTTCCTGTTCCTTAAATGGTATGTCCGGTGTTTCTCAGGGGGCGGAGTTGGAGATCCGTTATAATCAGCTTATTTCCCTGAGTGCCGCTGGTGATATTGATATTTCCCCGGCAGTTAAAGGTGAATGGCGGGCAGTTGACGACAGGTTGATTTTTACTCCTTCTAACCGCTGGGAGGCGGGAACCTATTATCAGGTGACAATAAATAGTAATGGTACTATTCGGGGTATGGGCAAAGCCTTAAAGGAACCGACTGCTTTCAGCTTTGAGACCCAGGATTCAGCTTTGCGTATTCCGGCCAAAGCCTCTTTCAGCGTTGCTGAGCGTCAATATTTTTTCACGCCGGAAGATAATGTATTATTGAAGGCTGATTATAGCGATACCAGCGGCAATGTTAACGCTGCTGTCAGTGTTAAGGTTTGGCGTTTTGCTTCTGCCAGTGAGTTTGTGGATACTTTTATACCTCTCTTCTCATTGCCTGAATGGGCTTCTATAAGCCGGAATAAGTTTATTGGTGATACGGAGGATTTGGAATACCTGGGTAAAAAGGATGTACCCTTAGTCAACGGTGAGCTGGAGTATGGTTCTTTGCCTGCGGGTCAATATCTTTTCCGTCTGGTTGTAGGGGGCGCCGCTTGTGACGTTGCTGTTACCGTAGATAATATCTCTTTGTACAGTGTTTACAGCGGTAACGCTATGTATCTGTGGGGTCACGATGGAGATCAGACCATGGTTGGAGAAAAACTGCGGATAGGCGAGAGTGTTACATCTTTTGATAAAAACGGCTGTGCTAAGATGGACTATAACTATAATGACTATGATATAGCGGTGAATCCCCAGGTTTTAGCTTTACAGGTAATAGGGGAGGAGACATCTCACGTAGAATTCTTATCCCGTATCGAGGTAGAGTCTCCTCTGGCTCGCGGCGAGATTATACCAGGAAATTCCCTGCTTTATCATGGTGATGATCTGACTTATACTGGATTTTTGTGGCAGTCTCCCTACGCAAGCGACGATATTGAGGCTGTAACGGTGTCCATCATCAGTGACAGTGGTGTTGTAAGGAGTCAGAAATTGACCTTAGAAGATAATAATGCCTTCAGCGGCGCTTTTGAGGATATCATTTTACCAGAGGGGGAATATTCCTTAAGTCTCCAGGCTGAAGGCAAGGAGATAGCTTCCGCCTTTTTTACCTCGCTGGCTAAAGAAGAGACAGCTGATGGTTATCTTTTTGTGAGCCAGAGTGATTCCCAGGTAGAGGCGGGGGACGCTTTAAGCTTTACTGTTAAGGCTCTTTATCCTGATGGTAGGCCTATAGTCGGTCTTAATATCAGTAATTCGGTAGGCGCAGCCAGTGGGGTAACCGACTCAGAAGGTGAAGCTGTTTTTTACATAAACGGTGAGAATAGCCTTGACATTCCTGTGATTACTAAAAAAATAGTTTTTCAGGCTCAGTTAGGCAAGAATAAAATATACGCTGCCTCTTTCTACACTGTAACAAAGGATGTATCCTCTTTTGAGACAGGTGAACCAGAGGCCGCCGCCCCAATTGAAGATATAATTGGAGAGAGTGATATTATTTCTTTTGTGGCGGAAAAGGGAGATTTTATCATTGAAAAGGGAGAATCAGAGACTGGTAATTTTTCTGTTGTCTATGCTGATGGACAATATCGGCAGATTTTACCTGGTTCTGCCTCTTCGCTGACTCTTTCTGTTCCTGAATCCTGCAGTGTCCAGGCTGGAGAAACTTTAGCTGTTCATGCCGATACTACCGGCGGCTATAAGGTAGCTGTTTCCGCCAGGCTTTATGAGGGTGTTTTACCCGGCGGCGCAGAGGGACAGGCCTATGATAGTGAATGCGCTTTTATGCCGGAAAGTCAAGCCATAGCTGGTTTTATTAATGACAGCGGTGATTTTCTTTTTGATACGGCAGGCTTAAACGGTTCTTATTATTTGTGTATTACGGTTAAGGATTTAACCGGTGATTGCCTTTGCCGCTATGTGCCGGTAAGTATCAGTGAAGGCGGTTCTGTTGTTCTCAGCGGTTCTAATTCTTATCCTTTAGGCAGCGGGGTAGAGTTTAATCTTTTATCCCAGGCTGAGGATTTGACATACAGTGTGGTTTTAGGCGAGGAAGAAATTGCTGCTGGTGAGGTAGGGGAAAACACGGCAGTATCCTTAGCTGATTTACCATTAGGTAATTATCATGTTACGGTGAATATTTATAATGATTTTGGTCTGATAGACCAGAAAACCATGGATTTTACGGTATATAGCCCAGAGCCTGATTTTATGGGTATATCTGATACGCCTACTGATGCGGCTATGGAAATATACCAGGTACCCCAGGATAAAAAAGAATATTTCCTCAAACTGTTCTCTATTAATCTTTTTCCGGGCAATCAGTTGCTTCAGGTGATGGGCCGTAATGAATTTTACAGTGCTTTAGGGGAAAACGCTGGCTTTCTTAGGACTTATGTAAATAATGATTTTACCTCCTATCAGAATTCTGACGGCAGCTTTAGCCGTCTGCCGGGAGCAAAAGGGGATATGCTGCTTTCCGCTTTAGTGGCCGGCAATGAAGATGCTGTTTATGATAAGGAGGCTCTTAAAAGCTTTTTCCGCCAGAGAATGTCTGTTGAAAGTGATACGGAAGTATTAGCTTTAGCGTATTGGGGTTTAAGTCTTTTAGGAGAAGCTCCCGTTGAAAATATGGTGTATCACCTCAAGGACGATTCCTTTACCGATAAAGCTAAGCTCTACTTAGCCGAGGCCTTTTGGGCCGCTGGTGATGAAGAAAATGCCTTGTTGTTGTACAAAGCCCTGGCTAAGGATTTAAAAACCGGACAGAATGGAACCTATTTTCCTAAAGAGCAGGAGCAGGACAGTATCTTACGGGCTTTGCTCATGCTGGATTTAAGCGTTAAACTCAATACCGATGACAGTAACGGTCTTCTCACCTATCTTATGTCGGCGGAAATGCTGACTCAGACTAACCGTTATTTATTATCTCGTTGTTTGCTCACCCAGGTAGATACGACAGCTGTAGAGTTGTCCCAGGACCACTCTGATTCTGATAAGAGCCTTTTAAGCGTAGAACCCTGGCTGCCGAAAACAGATAAAAAGATTATCGGTGAATTTAGCCGGGGTGGTGAAAAAATTGAGAGCGCCGCCTCAGGAGAGATATTTAGCTTAAAGATTGCCTGGCCTGAGGAGGCTGAGGATAATACGTTATACATGGTGTACTTTACGGATACTACCGGTGTTTTTCTCAATGAGGATGACCTCTTAGCGCAAAATGGCCATGTTATATATTTGACCATGGCAACTGAGGCGGAGTTTTGCCTGCGGGGAATAGCCCCCGGGGCTGTTATGGGAGATGTTTATATTTTTGATTTAACAGCCGGTAAAGTCATAGGTGAAGTTGAATTTGAGGATATGGTGGTGGTACAATGAGCCAAAAAGCGAAGATTAAACTGTTTTTAGGTTTCGCCATCATCTGCTGGCTGGCGATTTCCTGTTGGGCTATGTATACTCATCAGCAGGGTTCCGCTGTTGATCCTATTTATGATACGATCCACGGCAATATACATAATGAGAATGATACCTTTCATATTTATCAAGGTGAAGATGTAAAGGAGTATAACGAAATTTTAGGTGCGGTAATAGCCAATCCACTTAATAATTCCTCATCTACTGGGGAAACTATGGCTGTATTGCGGGAAAGTTTAAACAGCGGCACCTTAGTATTGATAGCCTTTGGCAGTGATGTAGGCAGTGAGGCTATTACCGGCGATTGGAGCTGGCAGGGCTCTTACGGCGTTGTGACTGTAGATAAGAAAGTTATTGAGGAATTGCAGACAAAGGGCATGTCTGCTGATAATACTTTATTAGATGAAGTAAGTGATATCAGTATAATTATAGATTATTGCAGTTATTATTTGCCTGGTGTTTCCCTGGTTCCCATAGTTTTAGACAGCTCAGCTGGGTTTGATGAAATAGCCGCTGCCTTACAGCCTTACCGCAGTATATTAGTAAATTACCCTTTGCTGGTTGTCGCTCCTGGAGCGGCTGATGAAAGCCAGTTGGCTCCTGGTTTTGCCGGTGGTTTCAATACTGTAGCTGATCTGGTTAATACTAATTTGGGTACTATTGTCAATAGTGAGGGAGCCAGAGCTTTAACGGTTTTTGCCTCACTTTTATCTCAAAACGCCAAGTTGGATATTTATGGTTCCTCTGAAGAGACGGGAGAAGATTCTGTACCGGAACCTAAATATTTTAGTGATTTGCAGATTATTTGTTCTCAGTAAGGAGGGTTATAATGAAAAAACTTCAGGATTTTATTAAGGAAGAGGAATTTATACTTCATTGCGGCGCTACCGGTACTGAGCTTATGAAGCGAGGCGGAGATACTCCCGGCGCTGTATCCTGTATAACCCATCCTGATATGGTATTAGATATACAGCGGGAATATGTTGAGGTAGGGGCAAAGATACTTTTATCAAATACTTTTGGTATGAACGAGCTTTACGCTAAAAATCACGCCCAAGGTTATGACTGGCGTGATATCAACGGCAGGGGAGTAGCTCTTGCTAAAGAGGCCGCTGCCGGCAAGGCTTATGTTTTAGGAAATATGGGGCCCACAGGCGAATTATTGGAGCCTGCTGGTTCTCTGACTGTATCTATGGCACGGCAAAATTTTCAGGAACAGGCTCAGCTTTTAGCCGATGCCGGAGTCGATGGTTTTTCTGTGCAGACATTTTATGATATTTATGAATTAAAAGCGGCAGTGGAAGGGATTCGTTCAGTTTCCGATCTGCCCATTTTTGCCAGTATTGTTTTAGAAAAACACGGCGCTACCTTTATGGGACATAGTTTATCCCAGGCCTATGAGGAGCTTATGCCTTTAGGTATTAATGTTATTGGCCACAATTGCGGTGGTATTGACTTTAAGTCCTTAGGTGATATAATGGCGCCTTGTGTTAAGAGTTTTGCTATCCCTTTGCTGGCCTGTCCCAATGCGGGTTTGCCCCGTACTGATAAGGGCATTCCCCTTTATGATATGACTCCGGAAGAATTCGCCGCTGGGATTTCTTATCTTAAATCTAAGGGGATTAAGGTTTTAGGCGGCTGCTGCGGCGCTGATCGTCACCATATCGCCGCTGCCGCCAAGTTGTTTGATTGATGATTATTTGTACTTCCCCTCCTCTAAGAGGGCCTGAGGGATTTGTGGGTTGATGCTGTCCACGAGAATGACGTCAACTCCAATTTTTCGTATTTCCCGCCAGGGTATTGCTATGGGTTCCTTTTTTTTAAGGAATCTGCCGATAGCAGGAAATAAAAGGATATTTTCTATTTTCCCCTTTGACAAATCTATATCGATATCATTGAGAGAACCGAGGTAGCGTCCATCAGCGCAGTCTATAATATCTTTTTCTTGTAATTGAGATATTTTTATCATAGTTTTCACCTCACAACAGAATATGAAAGAAAAGAAAAAAGAAGAAGTATTACTTCTTCTTTTTTTTATATGCTGTGATTCCGGGAAAAATTTGAATTTTTAGGAAAAATTTTGACAAAAAATAAAAAATATTTGAAATTGCTTGCATTTTCCTGTATAATTTAAACATTAACATAAATTTTTAAGAAAGGAGTATTTCCATGGAAGAACGTATACTATGTGAAGCCTTAAAATCTAAGGTTTGTAGTGCTGAGGAGGCTTCTAACTTAATTAAAAACGGTATGACTGTGGCTGTCAGCGGATTTACTCTTTCTTCCTATCCTAAAGCGGTACCATTGGCTTTAGCTAAACGCATAGAAGAAACTGGCGAGGATTTCAAGGTTAATTTATACAGCGGCGCTTCTACTGGCATAGAATTAGACGGCGCCTGGGCGAGAAATAATATGATAGACCATCGCTATCCCTATCAAACTAATGTTGATGCTAGGAAAGCTATAAACGCGGGAAGTATGGATTACGCTGATATACATTTAGGTATGTTTCCTCAGCAGATGATCTATGGCTTTGTGCCTAAACCCGATATCGCCATTGTAGAGGCGGTGGGAATTACGGAGAAAGGTGATATTATTCCCGCTACTTCCGTAGGCATAATGCCCCAGGCTATGAAGCTGGCTGATAAAATAATAGTGGAAATCAATACTCTGAATTCAATGGAATTTTATGGTATGCATGATATATATATGCCCAAAAATCCTCCCCATAGAGGTATAATTCCTATCCGTCATGTGGGAGACCGTATAGGTACGCCATATATTCCTTGCCCCAGAAAGAAAATAGCGGCTATTGTTTATACCAATCAGCCTGATGCCCATAGAGAGATGTATCCGGTAGATACTACTTTTCGCAATATGGCCAACCATCTAATGGATTTCCTTGATTTTGAGGTAAAGAAAGGACGGTTACCTAAGAATTTACTGCCTCTGCAGAGTGGGGTAGGGGCTGTAGCCAATGCAGTATTAGCTGGTATGGCTGAATCCAGTTATTATGATTTAGAGTTTTTTACTGAGGTAATTCAGGAATCCGTCTTGGATCTCATTGACGCTGGTAAAGTATCTATGGCTTCAGGTACGGCGGTATCTCCTTCTCCCGCTGGCTTAAAGCGCTTTCAGAAAGATGTAGCTCGTTATAAGAAAAATATAGTATTACGGCCACAGGAAATAAGCAATCATTGTGAGTTAGTGCGGCGTTTAGGTGTTATAGCCATTAATACCCCCATTGAGGCGGATATTTACGGCAACATTAATTCTACTCACATAATGGCTTCATCAATGATGAATGGTCTTGGCGGTTCTGGAGATTTTGCTCGTAATGCTTATGTAAGTATTTTTGCCACTCCTTCTACGGCTAAGGGTGGTAAAATATCGGCTATTGTACCGATGGTGTCTCATGTGGATCATACTGAACATGATGTTTCTGTTATTGTGACAGAATATGGCTTCGCTGATCTGCGGGGTTTAACGCCTAAGGAGAGAGCAGCGGTGATTATAGAGAAGTGTGCTCATCCTGATTATAAGGATGCCCTTAAGGATTATTTTGTCAGGGCTAAGGCTACAGCGGCTCAGCAGACTCCTCATCTTCTCAAGGAGGCACTTTCCTGGCATCAGAGATTTTTAGAAACAGGTTCCATGAAATAAATTTGACAAAATAACAGGCCTCATAACATATACTGAATTTATTATAAGATGTTTTTAGAGGAGGATAGACATGGGTTTTTTCGATGATTTTGGTAAAAACGCTTCAAAAGCCGCAGGCAAAGCCATGGAAACAGCGGAGTCGGTGATGAAAACAGCTATTAACAGGGGCTCGGACTTTGCGGAGATAAGCAAGTTAAAAATGAAGATAAGCGCTGAGCAGAAATCTATTGACGAACTTTATTATTATATTGGACGTATCATCTATGAAGAGTGTGTGGACAGCGGTGCTGTACCCGACAGTATTAAGGAGCCTTGTTCTGAGGTATATGATCATAAAGCCCGTATCAGAGAGTTACAGGGTAAGATAGAATTGATACGCGGTGATAACCAAGCTTCACAAAATACTGATGAGGATGAAGTGGATTTTGGCACTGACGAGGAAGTTGTGGTAGATGAGGTTTCTGTGGTAACAGAGGAATCTGCTGATGCTGAAGTATCAAAGGAGTCTGAAACTGAGATAGAAGAGGAAAAAATTCAGTACGGTGTTTTAAGGGATATTGACTCAACGCAGAAATAAGGGTTATAATATAATCTAACTTTTATAAAGACGGCATTTACGTGTCTTGTATTTATGCCGTTTTTTTCTTTGGATAGATGGTTGTTAAGAAGTAAAGATGCGGGAGAAAGGCAATGTCAGAAAAAGAGATCAAATATGCGGGTAATTTTAAGGAACAACTAACTTTAAGAGGAATAATTATTGGTATTTTAGGATCTGTTATAATCACCACTTCTTCTATGTATGTGGCGTTAAAAATGGGAGCCCTGCCCTGGCCCATTATTTTTGTGGCTTTGGTCTCCATGTTTTCTCTTAAAGCCATGGGCCATACTAATATTAATGAAATCAATGTTACTCATACTATAATGTCAGCCGGCGCCATGGTAGCCGGCGGTATAGCCTTTACTATTCCAGGTATTTGGATGCTGGATCCAGGCACAGTAGTATCTTATCTGCCATTAGTGGTAGTTTCTGTATCCGGCGTTATTTTGGGCCTTATATTTACGGCTCTGATCCGCAAATATTTTGTGGAAACAAAAGCTTTGCCCTATCCTATGGGACAAGCTGCCGCCGAGACTTTAATCGTAGGCGATCAGGGCGGTAAAAAATCAGGCCTCCTTTTTGGTTCCATGGGTTTTGCTGTTATTTGGACAGTGATTCGGGATTGGTTCGGCAAAATACCAACTTTAGTTACAGGGGGTATAACTATTCCCGGCGTTACTTTTGGTCTTTATATGTCGCCAATGATGCTGTCTGTTGGTTATATAATAGGTCCTTTGGCTCTTGTTGTTTGGTTTATCGGAGCCTTGATTGGGGATTTTGGTGTAGTTGTAGGTGGTACCGCCGCTGGTTTTTGGTCCCTGGAAACCGCCTCAGGCATAAAATCCAGTCTTGGTATGGGTGTCATGGTCGGTACTGGTATAGGTATTATTATCAAAGGTATTCTGCCTCAGGCTAAAGCCATTTTTGGACCTATGTTTTCCAAGGAAAGAGTCGGTGACAGCATAATTAATTTACGCTGGGCGCCTATAGTTATGGTAATCTTAGCTTTTATCTTTACCTTAGTTCTGGATATGGGTATCGTAGCAAGTATAGTAACGATTTTAGGTGTCTGGATCTGTACGGCGATGTCCGCTCAGATTGTGGGACAATCCGGCATCAATCCTATGGAAGTTTTTGGCGTAATAGTACTTTTAGCCGCTAAGGCTGTTAGTTCTATCGGCCAGTTAGAGGCCTTTTTCGTTGCGGCGATTGTAGCGGTAGCCTGCGGTTTAGTAGGTGACGTTATGAATGACTTTAAAGCGGGTCATATTGTTAAATCTTCCCCTAAAGCCCAGTGGTTAGGGGAGGTAATAGGGGGACTAATTGGTTCCGTAGTATCGGTTGGCATACTCTTTCTGCTGATAAACGCTTATGGCGTGGAAGCCTTTGGCGGTCAGGATTTGCCGGCTCCTCAGGCTGGCATAGTGGCGGCTATGGTAGGTGGTATTCCTAATCTGCCAAGTTTTTGGCTGGGTTTAGTTGGCGGTGTTGTTTTGTATCTGCTAAATGTTCCTGTTATGACCCTGGGTCTTGGCATTTATTTGCCTTTTTATATGTCTTTTACCGCTTTTCTTGGTGGTATGATCCGAGTTGTTGTCGATAAAGTCAAGCCTGAATGGAGCCAGAATGGTACTGGCCTTGTTGTGGCTTCCGGTCTTTTAGGCGGTGAAGCGGTTACCGGCGTCGTTATCGCCTTAATAACTGTAATTATGGGAATGGGGGCCTTATAATGACAGAAATTTCTATTAGGGAAATAGACGGCTTTAGAATAGGTAATGCTCAGGATATTAAGGGTGGTACTGGCTGTACCGCTATAGTATGTCCTCAGGGAGCCTTTGCCGGCGTTGACGTTCGAGGTGGCGGTCCCGCTACCAGGGAAACGGATCTGTTAAAACCCGTAAACATGGTGGAGCAAATACATTGTGTGATGTTAGCCGGTGGCAGTGCCTATGGTTTAGCCGCCGCCGATGGAGCTATGAAATATCTGGAAGAGCATAACATTGGTTTTGAGACCGGTTTTGGTAAAGTACCAATAGTACCAGGAGCTTGTCTTTTTGATCTTGTTGCCGGTGATCCTAAATGCCGTCCTACAGCCTCTATGGGCTATGAAGCTTTAGTTAATGCCCAAAAGGGTGAGATAAGTGAGGGCTGTGTTGGCGCTGGTACCGGCGCTACCGTAGGTAAGCTCCGGGGTGTGAATTTTGCCATGAAATCTGGTTTGGGCATATACGCTCTCTCTGCTGGAACACTGAAGGTTGGAGCTGTAGTAGCTGTTAACGCTCTCGGCAATGTGATAGATGTCGATACTGGTCAGGCTTTAGCTGGTTTGTTGAGCCAGGATGGTACTGAGATAATTTCTACTCGCGGCGCCATGTATGAAATGGTTGCTGAAAAGATCAATGTTTTTAACGGCAATACCACAATTGGTTGTATAATAACTAATGCCAAATTAAATAAAAGCCAATGTACAAAAGTGGCCTCTATGACTCATAATGGCTATGCCAGAGCCATACAGCCAGTTCATACTACCGCTGATGGCGACAGCATTTTTGTTATGGCTCATGGCCAGGTAGAGGCCCCCTTAGATGTTGTTGGTATTCTCAGCGCCGAGGTAATGGCCAAGGCCATAAACAGAGCCGTATTACAAAGTCAGAGCGCTTATGGTTTTAAGGCGCACTGTGACATAATAAAAAAATAAAGAAAATAAAAAAATCCCGAAACTTTAGTTTCGGGATTTTATTTTTAAAATAAACCGCTGAGCCAGGCGGCTATAGGTAAGTAAGCGATGGGCAGGAAAATGGCCGGCAGCATATTACCGATTTTGATTTTTCGCAGTTTCAGCATATTTATAGCTATCCCCAACATGAGAATGCCGCCTACCGCTGACATTTCCGTTACTGTTTGCTGAGAGAGAAAAGCACCAGCTTCTATAGCTAAGATAGTGAGGGCCCCCTGGTATAGTAATACGCTGAAACCGGCGAATACCACGCCTATGCCCAAAGTAATAGCGAAGGATAAGGCCGCTATGCCGTCAATAACGGATTTAGAGAGGATTATGGTATAATCACCGTTGATTCCCGCTTCCATGGAGCCAACTATGGCCATGGAGCCTATACAGAAAAGCAGGGAACCGGAAACAAAGCTTTGGACAAAGGTGCTGTCCCGTTGTGCTGGCGGAATAATTTTTTTCTTTATTACTTCCCCCAAACCTTCCAAACGGTCTTCAATTTTTAAAACTTCCCCAATAAAAACGCCGATGACCATGGAAACTATTAAACAAAGGGTATTCTCTGTTTCAAGGGCGTAACTCATGCCTATTACACCTACAACTATGCTGAGACCTTTAAGTATAGCCTCGGTATATTGTTCCTTGATATATTTTTTGAAAATGGTACCTAACAGACCGCAGATAATTACGGTGAGGCAGTTAATAACAGTTGCTATCATATCTTTTCCTGCTTTTTTACTAAATCTTTTTTATGATTTTTATTTTTTAATATGAAAACCGGTAGCTGTGACAACGGCAGTAAGATTGCCCAAATCATCTTCTACCCGAATTTGATAGCAGCAGGTGGAGCCTCCGTTTTTAACGCATTTGGCTTCTGCGGTTAATCTTTGACCTTTAGCGGCTCCCAAATAGGTGATATTGGAGCTTAACGATACTGTCCCTGGTTCTTGCCAGTTAGAAGCTACGGCAAAGGCAAAATCGGCCAAGGTAAAATATACGCCGCCCATAACAGCGCCTAAGGCGTTTTTGTGGGCGGGGGCTATATCTAAAGCGCATTTGGCGTAGTTTTCACCTACGCTTTCTATCACGGCTCCGTTTTCTGTGGCAAATCTGTCTTGCGCGAATATCTGGCGTACTTCGTCTAATGTTGGTACTTTCATGTTTCTCTTCACTGTCCCTTTAAATAATTTAATAATTAATTATACCATATAATCGCTATTTAAGCAAAACTAAAAAGACCTGATATCAGGTCTTTTTTATATATGTCTCTGCGGGTTGTTTACTTTTTGACGTTCTATAATTGGGAGGTATAAGCTGTAGAGAAAAATTAGGATTTATTTTTAATTTACTTCATTGTTTCTGCCGATAGTTAAAAGCAGAGTGCCGCCGTAATAAGTCAAATCAAAGGCTATGTCATCGTAGAGCCAGAGAGCCTCACCATTATTATTTTCCGTTCGCTCTATCATTGTGACTTCTCCTAATTGCTGACTGATTACGTCTACTACATCATCGAAGGAGGTGTCGCTGAAGGTTATGAGGACTTCCTCGACTACAGGATTTTCCCCATTGTTAAAATCTAAAACGGTTTCCCCGTTAAAGCCTAAAATGTTTTTTTGATAAAGCCGGGCGGAAATATTTTCTTCAGTATCTCCCCGGACATAGGCTGCTTCTCCTTCGCCCATAAGGGCTATAACTTCCTCATCATTTTTCCCTAAAATATTACCGTAGTTTAAAAGCTGTCCGCTGTCTATTTCCCAGCCAGTGGTGAGGCTTGTTTCGTTTTCAGTTGGCTCTTCTGGCGTCTGGGCACAGCTCCAGCCAATAAGGGTGATGGTACAAATGATTAATAGAACTGTGATCCTTTTTCTCATAACTTTTTCCTCCTCATAGAAGCTCTTTTCATTATGACATAGTATTTTAACAGGCGCTATAGGAGATAATGCTGAAAAAAATTTTTTATTGACAGATTTAAAGATTAGTGTTATATTATAACTGTACTAAGATTCTTAGTACAGTTAATACAATTAGTACAGTAGTTCAAGGAGTAAGAGCAGAAGGAGGGTATTGATGATAACTATAGATTTACGTGATAAGCGTCCAATTTATCTGCAAGTTATCGAAGGTATTGAGGACCTGACTATAAAGGGTGTCTTAAAACCTGAGGAACAGCTGCCCTCGGTACGCAGTCTTGCCATGGAATTATCTATTAATCCCAATACGATACAGCGAGCCTATCTGGAGCTGGAAAAAAGGGGTACGATTTATAGTATAAAAGGTAAAGGCTCTTTTATCAGTGAAAATAATCAGGCATTAGCCGCTGTTAAAAAGGAAGAGTTATTTACTTCTTTAGGCGATATAGTTAATGAGGCTAAGTTGCTGAATATTAGCAAAGAAGAGTTTTTAGATAAAATAATCGCTATATACGATAAAGATAAGGAGGGTGCCGATAAATGATAGCAATTGAAAAAGTTACTAAGGTATTTGATGATATACGGGCTTTAAGCAGTGTCAGTCTGGATATTCAAGATAATACGATTTATAGTTTAGTGGGTACTAACGGCGCCGGTAAATCAACATTGATGCGGCTAATGTCCGGAGTTCTCAAGGAGAACGAGGGCTCTCTGTTAATAGATGGCGAAAAAGTATACAACAACGTGAAAGTTAAGGAAAATATATTTTTTATTCCCGATGATGTCTATTATTTTCCCAACGCCAATCCAATGGATATGTGCCGCTATTATCAGCGTTATTATCCTCAGTTTGATTCTTCTTATTATTGTCAGCTTTTAGAGGATTTTCAATTACCGCCGGACAGAAAACTTAACAGTTTTTCTAAAGGCATGAAGCGTCAGGTAAGCATAATCAGCGCCTTAGCCGCTAAAACAAAGTATATTTTCTGTGATGAGACCTTCGATGGTCTTGATCCAGTAATGCGGCAGGGTGTAAAAAGTCTGTTAGCCGCTACTTTAAGCGAGAGAGAATGTACCGTGGTTGTGGCTTCTCATAATTTACGGGAGTTGGAGGATATCAGTGATCACATTGGCCTTTTACACCGGGGTGGTGTACTTCTTTCTCGTGATTTAGATAATATGAAGTTGTCCATCCATAAAATTCAGGCTATTTTTAACGGTGAGAAGGAAAAAGAGCATTTTTGGGATTTAGATGTTCTTCAAGTCAGCCAAAGGGGTTCCCTCTATACCCTAATTGTCAGAGGCGAGGAAGATGATATCTTAGCTAAACTGCAGGAGCATAAACCTATGTTTATTGAGGCGTTACCCTTGTCCTTAGAGGAAATCTTTATTAGCGAGACGGAGGTAAAAGGCTATGACATTAAAAAGCTTATTTTCTGATATTTCCCTGATTTGGGACGCGATAAAGAAGAAAATTTGGTTTTTGTTTATTACTTGTATAGCTTTCTTTTTCGCTTTGCCGGTTTATACCGTAATGCTCCTTCAGAATCTGCAGGTCTACACTACGGAAAATAATTATACTGAAAGTATTATTAATAGTCTAAAAGATTTACTGGGTCCCGCTTCTCCGGGGAATCTGCTATTGATTACGGGATTCGCTTTTTTAGCTGGTATGGTGTTTTTTGCCTATATACATAGTAAAAGAAAAGTGGATTTTTATCATGCTTTGCCTGTTACCAGAATTAAACTATTTTTTATTAACTATTTAGCTGGTGCTTTAAGTGTAATAATACCTTTTGTGATTTTTTATTTGATCTCCGTATTTATAATTGGAATTTTTGGGGATTTAGTTTATATTCGTAAGTTAGTTTTACTGCAAGGTTTGATTATTCCGGTGCTATATTTCTTTGCTGTCTATTCCTTAGTGGTGTTAGCGGCTACTCTTACCGGGAATATTGTTTTGCAGGGCTGTATCTCTTTATATATTATATTAGTAGTACCCATAGCGTTGTTTGAGTATAACGGCCTTATGGAAAGCTTTTTTAGTACATACGCTGGTATGTCAGGTATTTTAGATAAATTACTGATGTACTCTTCTCCTTGTTTTAATATGCTATTATCTTTTAATTATATGAATTATGGTGTCATTGTTTTTTCTAAGCTAATACCGTTAATATTTTATGGTATTATTGGCTGTGTTTTAGCGGCTGTGCTCTATGATAGACGTCCCAGTGAGTCAGCATCTAAGGCGGTAGCTTTTAAATGGTTCGCGCCTTTGGTTAAATATCCCTTAGTGGTTATGGGTTCCATTGGTTTTGGCCTGTTTTTCTACAGTGTCAATACGGATTATGGCTACAATATAGTATGGTTGATTTTTGGTGTTATTGTCGGCGGTCTTTTAGTAAATCGAGTCATAGAAGTGATTTTGGCTTCAGATATCAGGGCGGTAAAGGGTCATTGGCTCAATCTTATTGTTACCTTGGTTATTACAGGCTGTATACTTTCCTTCTTTGTTTTCGATCTGCTGAAATATGATCAATATTTACCCTCTTCTAACCAGGTTGAGACAGTACGCATTGATATAAGCGGCGCTAATGTTTATGGTGAGGGGATAGTAAAATATGATGGTACTGATGAGGACACTAATAGTTACTTTAGCACTTATTCGTTAAGTAATGTCTACGAACTAAAGGATAAGGAGAATATAGAAGCCACTTTAGCCATAGCCGCCAATGGTATAGATAATTTAGAGACTTATGGTTATACTGCTGAAGATTATAAGGCCGCTCAGGACAATATTGAGGCGGGAGTTTATAATTCCTCCACTCAGGAGGTTATTGAGTCCCCGCAATGTTTCGTAGTAATTGAGTATTTCTTAAAAAACGGCAGGCAAGTCAGTCGTATTTACAATTATGTCGATAAACAGGCTACTTTAGAGGCGGTAGAAACTATTTTAGGTTCTCAGGAATTCAAGGAAAAGCGCTTGTGTTATTTAGATAGAGATGCGCCTCCTTATCAAGTTCTGTATTTTGAAACAGATTACACGATAAGTGACAGCATGTTGGATAATGACTCCAAAGAGAGACTTAAAGATGCTTATAAAAAGGATGCCTACGCATTAACTGTAGCGGATATGAAAGGGAAGAAAGTTGTAGGTTATATGGATTTTTATAAGTATAGCGGCGGTGATGATATTAGTGTGAGCGCTCCGATTTATGAGAGTTACGAGAATACTTTAAGTGTTTTATCTGAGCTTGGCTATTCTCTGGCGGATTTTGGCACAGTAAATCCAGAAAGAGTAACGAATATTAGTAAAATGCAGTATAATAACGATACTGGAGCCTATGAAGAAGTTGAGAAAGTTTTATACCAGAACTATGCTGAGTTATTAAATAATACCAGAAGTGACAGCGAGTTTGGCTATAATTACTTTATTTTTAGAAATGATTCCAGCGATTATAGTTATCTTGTAGACGGTACATTATCCAACGATAAATCATATAGCGTATTTCGCAGTACGGCTCAGAATTTGGAGTAATAAATGAAGCCCATAATTGAAATAAAAAACCTTAAAAAAATATATAAAGTAGGGGATGAGAAAGTCAAAGCCTTAAACGGGATAAATCTTACTATAGAGCGGGGCGAGATCTGCTGTATTCTGGGGACTTCCGGTTCCGGCAAAAGTACCCTCCTTAATATGCTGGCGGGACTGGAACCACCCACCAAGGGTGAGATACGCATTGGCAAAGCTCGTATTGACAAAATGAATGAGAATCAGCTGACTGATTTTCGCCGCAAACACGTAGGCTTTGTCTTTCAATCCTACAATCTAATGAATGCCTTGCCGGCCTGGGCCAATGTGGCTATGCCTCTTGAATTCAGAGGAGTGGATAAAAAAACCCGGGAAAAAGCGGCGATAGAAATGTTAGAGGCGGTAAATTTAGGTAATCGTCTAAACCATACACCGTCAGAGATGAGCGGCGGCCAGCAGCAGCGTGTAGGTATTGCCAGAGCCTTTGTACACCATCCCCAGCTTGTTTTTGCTGATGAGCCTACAGGCAATTTGGACTCTAAGACTACCATAGAGGTAATGAAACTGATGGTATCAATGGCCAGAGAGCACAGGCAAACATTGATTATTGTTACTCACGATCCGGAAATCGCTGATTACGCCGATAGAATCATTCATCTTATTGACGGCAAAATAGATAGTGATAAACGGACAGATCATAAAATAGAGACAGCTTGAGGTAATACGTTCTCACAAGTATTCCCCGGCGTGACTTATAGTTTCATGACAATCCTTTTTTGTTGTCATGCCGGGGAACCCTTCTTTTTAATAGATTAAATAAAATAAGGGAGTCTAAATAGAGACCCCCAAGGATTATTATTGTCTTAAACCGGTTAAGACTGATGATAAAGTAATTAACACAACAAACATCAGGAAAAAATAAGGAGAAAACCCATGAAAAAACATCTTTTCGCGCTGTTAATTCTTATTGCCCTTATTATTTTTACCGCGGCGCCGGTATGGGCGGCTGAGGAAGGGGATAACAGCGGCACCGCCGTCCCTGGCAATACTTTGCCTTCGGGTAATTCTTTGAGTCCTAATATTATTGTGAGTAAATTCAGTACCGGTGCTGATGCTGTAACTGCCGGCCGGGATTTTACTCTTACTTATACCTTGTATAATACTAACAGCAGCATAAGTGTGCAAAATGTAATGGTGAAGGTCAATGGCGGCGAGACCTTTTCTTTAGCTAAGGATTCTGATACCTATTATATTGACAAAATAAAAGCTAAAGGCGGGGTTTCTCACAGCTCAAGCTTTACTTCCTCAGTGGAAACGGGGCCGGGTTCCTATCCTATTACATTAAGTATAACCTTTGAATACTATGATGATGGCGCGAAATATAGCGGCACCTCGGAATTATCCATTTCCATACCAGTGGTTCAGGCTGAAAGGGTCCAGATAATCAAAGCTGGCATCGGTAGTGAAAGTGAACCCGTTTATGTAAATGAAGAGTATGGTGTAGACTACGATTTCATTAATACTGGTTTCAGTAAAATGCTTAATACGGAGCTGAGACTCTATAATAACGATAACGGTGACTACATAACCTCCGCCTATCTTGGCACAGTCAATCCTTCCACAGAGATGTCAGGCAGCAGTTATTTGTACGCTACCTTCGGTTCCACCGGTGAAAAGAATTTGAAATTGGTCGTGGCTTATGAGGATCAGAATATGAACACCTATACGGTGGAAAAGGAGTTTACTGTTAAGGTAGAGGAAGCCCCGGCGCCAGTGGAGACTGAGGATATTGAGGAAGGAGGTTCCTTTTTAATCTGGGGTCTTGGTCTTATTTTGTTAATAGCCGCCGCCGCAGTTCTCATAGTGGTTCTGCGCCGCTGGAGAAGAAAAAAACGGCAGGCGGCAGAATTCTGGGATGATGATGAAGATGATTTAGAGGATGAGGAACCGTCCCAGGAAACTGAAACTGAGAGTGGATCTCCTTCCGGTCAGGTTGGTGAGGACAATGAAGATAATTGACCTAATAGTAATGTGTGCCCGTAATCTTTTCCGCCGTAAAGTCCGTACTATCCTCACGGTAATGGGGGTAGTTATAGGCACTGCTTCCATTGTGGTCATGATGTCTCTGGGCGTTGGCTTAAACAGTAACTTTGAGGCCGGTATCGATAGTTATATGGATGTTACGGCAATTACGGTCACCCGGATGGAACAGAGTGAGAAAGGGAAAAAAGTCCAGTTAAATGATAAAGCCTTGGAAAAAATAGCTAAACTGGATCATGTGGAAACCGCGACTCCCCTCATGTCTCTGACAGGTATGGCCACAATTACCTGCGGACGTTACAGTTACTCTGGTGAAATTGTGGCATTGGACTTAAATGCCATGGAGATGCTGGGCTATGAGACTACAGAGGGGAGTCTCATGCAAAATAACGCCCCTAAAAATGGTATTTACTTTGGTTATGGCTCTGATTATTCTTTTGTGGATACTAACAGCGGTGAAATGCCGGAATATGAGATGGACGATACGTACCATTATATAGATCCGCCTCCCGTAGACGTAATGACGTCACCTTTGAGTATCAGTGTCAATAAGAATAATAATGACCAAACTGGTGTCAGTTCATCTTCTGATCAGGGTTCAGCTGGCAGTGAGATAAATAGCTCCGCTGGTGATGATAATAGTGATAAATCTAAAGAGGAAGATTCCTCTGGTGTCTCTCAGCCTCTTACGGCTTTAGGTAAACTAAAGGAGGATTACACTAAAGAAGGTGCGGTCTGGAGCGTGATTATTCCACTTGAATTAGGTCAGCAGCTGCAAAATGAGTATAATGCGGTTAATGGTATAAAATTTGACGGAAATAAGTACAATAGCATCAAGGTCAAGGTAGATGATCTGGAAAATGTTAGTGGTGTAGAAGAGGCCATAAAGGAAATGGGTTTTCAAACCGAGAGTGCCCAGGAATTTAGGGACGCCATGTCAAAACAGGCTGGCTTGATTCAGGTAGTATTAGGCGGATTAGGTGCCATTTCCCTTTTTGTGGCGGCATTAGGCATTACTAATACTATGATAATGTCCATTTACGAGAGAACCAGGGAAATAGGAGTTATGAAGGTATTAGGCTGCCGTCTTCGTGATATACGCTTGATGTTCCTTATGGAAGCTGGTGGTATAGGCTTTATCGGCGGAGTGATAGGGATTACTTTTAGTTATATACTTTCCTTTATCGTCAATACTGTAGTTGGCTCTATGGATAGCATGGATTTATATATGAAAATATCCATAATCCCTTTCTGGTTAGTACTTTTGGGGATGAGTTTCGCTGTGGGAGTTGGTTTAATCGCCGGTTTTTCACCAGCTAACAGGGCGGTAAAGATTAGTCCTTTATCAGCCATTAGGCAGGAATAATACTTGTGAGGTATTTTAAGTTGAGAAAAAGTAACCGGGAAATTTATGAACAGCGGAAAAAAAAGCAACATGAGAGCCAGAGCTCTGTATCAGCTGTTCCATCAAGAGATAGAAATAAAGCGGCGGTAAAAGCTGAAAAAATTAGAGATAAAAAACCTAAGCACGAACCAGCGGAAAGTAAGGGTGAGGTTATAGGTGAAAATGAAGCCGCAGAGAGTAAAAACAGGAAAAAAAGAAATAACCGCCGCGGTAGAAAATCCCTCATCCTTGTAGTGACAGTGGTCTTGCTTTTGGCTTTCTGTGCCGCTGGTATTTATGGTGTATACTATCTGGTTTCTGATCTCCGTCAAGATACTGTGGCGGCCACCGGTGAGACCATAGGGGAGGTACCTCTGCATTGTTATTTTGTTTTAGGCAGTTATAACGCTTTTCAGGTAGCGGCGGAAGAAACCCCTGTAGCCTTAGATGGAGAAACAATAGACAGAGGCGGTCACTTTATGGTACCCCTTAAGGGTTTAGCTTCTGTTTTGGATCTTAGCATCGAAGATAAGGGAGACGGCAGTTATGCTCTGAACAAGGGAGAAAAGACTTTGACCCTTGCCGCTGATACAGATAGGGCTTATCTGGGAGAGGAAGCTAAGACTTTGTCTTATACCCCTTTTTATCAGTATAATTGCCTCTATGTCCCTGCCCGTGATATAAGTGAAGCCTTCGGCCTGAAGTGTGAATACACCGCTTCTGCCAATCGTGTGGATATTTACGCTCCCGTTAATCGTTTGCTCTGCCCTAAAGTATATTTCTTTACAGATAAGGAAGTTTACGCTCCTGGGGAAAAGGTAAAATTTGTAGCTGTAGCCAGCAGTTCTGATAACGGCGGGGTAGTGGAGTATAAATGGGACAATAAACATGAGCGTTACTTTAATAAAGGTAAAGAGGAAATAAGCCTCAGTGTCAAGGATTATAACGGTCAGTGGTCGCAGCCTGTGGTTAAGGAAATAACAATAGAAGGCGACGATTATGTGCCAGCCTCAAGTACGCCAGTATTCATGTACCATTGGCTGACGGATAACGAAAGTGACGTTAGAGTAGGCGGTAATGAGTACGGTAATGCTGCGGTTATGGGTATGGAGCAGTTCCGTTTTCAGATGGAATATATCAAGAACAACGGTTATAATACTTTGTTTGTTTCAGAATTTCTCAGTTATTTGCGGAACGGCACTTTGCCACCACCTAAGAGTGTAGTGATAATTTTCGATGATGGTTATGAAAATAATTATACATTAGGTTATCCTGTTATTAAGGAATTAGGTTTAAAAGCTAACATAGCGGTAATTTTTGAGCACAGTATTAATAAGAGTGATAATCCTGATTATGTGGAGACGATTTCCCCGCGCTTGACTATGGAGGAGATTGAAGAGATGCAAGCCAGCGGCTGTATAGAAATAGGTTCCCATACTTATGCCGGCCATAGTCCCGGAGAGTCTTATCAGTGCAGGGAAGGCTATTTTATGGTAGAACCGGCGTATAATAAGTCTTTAGGACGTCAGGAAACAGAAGCTGAATTTTTCAATAGGGTAGAGGATGACACCTTTAAAGCCAAAGAATTAATGCGTCAGCGTTTAGGTATTGATGATCCCTTTTTCGTATATCCCTATGGCCGTGTGGGTTCTGCAATTGAATCTTCCATTAAGAAGGCAGGGTTTAATTCAGCTTTTATAATTGGCGACGCTTATGCTAAGAGCAGCGTTGATCTTTATAAAATTCCCCGTTTTACTATGGCGCCGAGGATCTCCAATGAGGAATTTGCCTCTATAATTAGTGGCAAAGGTTTTCTGCCGCCGCCGGAGCCAGTTAAACCCAAGGAAGAGAAAAAAGAGGCAAGTGAGAAAAAAGAGGGATAAATTATTGTTAAAATCTCACTTATTAAAAAAAAAGTATTGCAATGCGGTAAAAGATTTGTTATAATAATTCGGTAGCCTGCTTAGGCTAGTATATTTAAGTAGAGGAGGTGTCAACATGGCGGTATGTCAGATTTGCGGTAAAGGTACTCACACCGGAATGAAAGTCAGTCACTCCCATATTCGCACCAAAAGAGTTTGGAAACCAAACCTTCAAAAAGTTAGAGTAGTGGTCGATGGCACCCCTAAAAGACTTTATGTGTGCACCAGATGCCTGCGTTCCAATAAAGTGCAGCGGGCCATCTAAATTATATGACGACAAAGAAAATGCCGGTTTTTACCATTAAAGGTAAAGACGGCATTTTTTATTTCCCTTTTTCCTTAGGGTGATGACAGCTGAAAGAAAGGGTAGGGCAGATTTATAAATAGGCAGTATTTTAGCAGTCATAAAAACCCGTCTTAAGTTATTATAGCTTAAGACGGGCTTTTTTTAATTTTGCTCCTCTTGGCGCAGATGTTTTTTAGCTACTGACATCATGAGCTTGATTCTGTTGATCTGATTTGATTCGCTGGCTCCTGGGTCGTAGTCTACAGCGATAATATTGCTTTCCGGATGCTGTCTTTTTATTTCTTTTAAGGCACCTCGGCCCGTAATATGATTGGGCAAGCAGGCGAAGGGCTGCATGCAGACGATATTATTTACTCCCTCTGCCATTAGTTCCAGCATTTCTCCGGTAAGGAACCATCCTTCACCGGCCTGGTTGCCTAAGGATACAACTTTTTTAGCTTGTGCGGCGGTATCTTTGATATAGCTGGGCGGGAAAAATCGTTTGCTTTTTTCCAGAGCCTGGCGCATAGGTTTGCGGCTCCATTCCAGCAGGGAAATAATTAAATCCGAATATTTAGCCGCTTTTATACTGCCCCCTAAATATTTTGCCTTATATTTACTGTTATAGGCACAATAGAGGACAAAATCTAAAAGTGAAGGCATAACGGCTTCGCCGCCTTCTTTTTCGATTAGATCAACTATTCGGTTGTTGGCATCTGGGGAAAATTTAACTAAAATTTCACCTACCAAGCCTACTCTGGGCTTTATTTCCTCGGTTAAGGGAATTTCATCAAATTCCCGTACTAAGGCATACATATCCTTTTTATACTGCCGCAGACTGCCTTTAAAGGCTGTTTCCTTGCCTTTTTTCACCCATTTGCTATACAAGGCATCTACTGAACCTGGTATTTTTTCATAGGGGCGTACCCGATAGAGTACATTCATTAGGACATCACCGTAGTTTAAGGCGATAACCAGATGTTTAAGCAGTTTAGGCGTCCATTTGATACCTGGATGCTTTTCCAGTTTCTGCGCGGAGATGGCAATGACTGGTACTTGTTCCATTCCGGCGTCTTTCAGGGCTTTTCTGATAAAGGACACATAGTTGGTAGCCCGGCATTGCCCGCCGGTTTGGGTCATCATCAGGGAAACATTATTCAGGTCATATCTGCCGCTTTTTAAGGCGTTTATCAGCTGTCCTGTCGTTAAAATACAGGGGTAACAGGCGTCGTTATGGACATATTTTAATCCTTCTTCCCTATCAGCGTCAGTGACCTTGGGTAAAATTTCCAGATTATAGCCATTGGCTTTCATGGCGCCGGTGAGGAATTGAAAGTGGATTGGTGACATTTGCGGCGCGATAATGGTATGCCTTGTTTTCATCTCCTTGGTAAATAAGGGACGTTTCATTATAGGCATCTCTTTTTGTTCTGTTTTTGCCTCAGCCTTTTGTTTTTTCTCGTCAATGGTAACTTTTAGAGAGCGGATACGTATATTAGCGGCCCCCAGGTTATCACCTTCGTCTATTTTTATAGTAGTATAGATTTTGTTGTGACGTTCCAAGATTTCCGCCACCTGATCGCTGGTAACAGCGTCTAAGCCACAGCCAAAGGAGGTGAGCTGAATGAGATCCAAGTCATCTCTTTGCGCCACAAAGGAGGCGGCGGCGTATAGACGGGAATGATAGGACCATTGATCCCTAACCCTTAAAGGACGTTCGATGGGAGCTAAGTGAGCTACACTGTCTTCGGTCAGAACAGCCATATCCTGGCTGAGTATTATATTAGGCATACCGTGGTTGATTTCAGGGTCGATATGGTAGGGACGTCCTGATAAAACCACGCCGTGTATCTGGTGGCTTTCGATATATTTAAGGGCTTCTTCTCCCTTTTTCCGTATATCCAGGCGGAAGTTTTCCAGTTCTTCAAAGGCCTTATCAGCGGCGGCAGTTACTTCTTCCAGGGAAATATTATAGGAACTGCGCTTGAGAAAGGTATTATGAACGCTTTCTATAAATTTTTCCTTGTTGTTTAAGGTAACGTAAGGTCTGATGTACTGTATATTTTTTTCCCTTAATTCTTCCACGTTATTTTTAATAACGTCGGGATAGCCGCTTACCACGGGACAGGTGAAGTTATTGTCACTTTCCTCGAACTCTTTGGTTTCGTAAACTACTGAGGGATAAAAGATAGTTTTTATCCCTTTATTTATGAGAGCCATAATATGGCCATGGGTAAGCTTGGCCGGATAGCAAACCGCTTCTGAAGGTATGCTTTCCATGCCCAGTTCAAAGACGGATTTATCACTTTTAGGCGATAAGACCACAGAGAATCCCAGTTCCGTAAAGAAGGTATGCCAGAGGGGATAATCTTCGTACATATTTAGAACCCGAGGTATACCTATGGTACCCCTGGGGGCTTCTTCATGTTTTAAGGAACGGTAGGAGAATAGGCGCTTATATTTGTAAGCGTATAAATTGGGTATATCGCTTTTTTTCCGTTCAATACCCGCGCCTCTTTCACAGCGGTTGCCGGAAATAAAGCCGCGGCCGTCACCGAATTCCATAACTGTGAGAAGACAGTTATTAGGACATTTATCACAGTGACGGAAGGCTTTGCTGTAGCTGAAATTTTCTAATTCTGCCGGTGAGATAATCGAGCTTTTTTGACCCGGCGTATGACGTTCCTGCGCTATGATAGCGGCGCCAAAAGCTCCCATTAAGCCGGCTATATCGGGTCGTACTATTTCTCTGCCGGTTTCTTTTTCGAAGGCTCGGAGTACCGCTTCATTATAAAAGGTACCGCCTTGAGCCAATATTTTCTCACCGAATTCTTCAGGCCGCCGTATTTTAATAACTTTATATAAGGCGTTTTTTATGACGGAATAAGAGAGGCCCGCTGATATATCGCTGACAGAAGCTCCTTCTTTTTGGGCTTGTTTAACTTTGGAGTTCATAAATACAGTACAGCGGTTGCCTAAATCCATGGGTTTTTTGGAGGTAATGGCTGCGGCGGCAAAATCGCTTACAGACATATCCAGGCTTTTGGCGAAGGTTTCTATAAAAGAGCCGCAGCCGGAGGAACAGGCTTCATTAAGAATTATACTTTCAATGATACCGTTGTGTACCCGGATGGCTTTCATATCCTGTCCGCCGATATCCAGGATAAATTCTACGCCAGGGAGGAATTCTTCTGCCGCTTTATAATGGCTCATGGTTTCCACTTCACCGATATCAGCTTTTAAAGCGGCTTTGACTAAATCTTCACCATAACCGGTAACCACTGTGTTGGCGATGGTAACGCCAGGGGGCAGATTTTTATAGATATCCTTTAGTATTTCCACACAGAGATCAACAGGTTCCCCTTTATTGCCGGCATAGAAAGAATAGAGAATGTTTCTCTCTTCGTCTATTAAGACAGCCTTTGAGGTGGTGGAACCAGCATCTATGCCTAAATATATTTCCCCTTTTGCCTGGTCTAAGGGTGCTCTTTTGGCCTGTGCCTTTTGGTGGCGCTGTCTGAAAGCCGAGAGTTCCTCCTCAGAGCTAAAGAGGGGATCTAAGCCGCTGGAAAGAGCTATTTCACTGACGTTTATGTCTTGTAGGCGTTTGATAATAGCGGAAAAGGGTTCTTCCTTGATGTTTTTTTCTTCCCGCAGAGAAAAAGCACAGCCTAAAGCCACGTAATAGTGAGCGTTATCCGGCAGTATTGCTGTTTCATCGTTTAAATTTAGGGTATCGATAAAGGCTTGACGGAGCTGGGGTAAAAAGTGCAGCGGTCCGCCTAAAAATGCCACTCTGCCTCTAATGGGCTTGCCGCAAGCCAAGCCTGTGATGGTCTGATTTACTACAGCTTGGAAAATAGAGGCGGCAATATCTTCTTTTGCGGCTCCCTGATTGATCAGGGGCTGGATATCGGTTTTGGCAAAGACGCCGCAGCGAGAGGCTATGGGATACACTACCTTATGCTTTTGAGCCAGATCATTGAGGCCTAAGGCGTCGGTACGGAGGAGCAGAGCCATTTGATCAATAAAAGCGCCGGTACCGCCGGCACAGGCTCCATTCATCCTCTGTTCCAGGAAATCACCGAAGTAGGTTATTTTGGCATCCTCACCGCCTAATTCTATGACTACATCGGTTTGAGGAATCATTTCCTCTACCGCTTTTGTACAAGCGATAACTTCTTGTATAAAGGGCAGGCCTAAACGTTCGCTAAGGCTTAAGCCGCCGGAACCGGTTACTGCCGCGGCTATTTCTATATCTCCAAGCTGAGCTTGGGCTTGTGACAATACATCCAGTACAGTAGCTCTGATATCAGAAAAATGTCGTTGATAACAGCTAAAAAGACAATTATTTTCAGCATCCAAAACTGTGGTTTTTACGGTAGTGGACCCTATATCTAAACCCATTACCACAGGACTTTGGTTTTTTTCCATATATCTCTTTGTCTCCTTGAGGTGAATAAAAATAAAGATTATTCACAATGAAATATTTTACTACATAATTATATTATAAAATAATTAAAAATACTATACGCAAAATATGTAAAATGTCTTTTTTTAGGGAAAAAAACAAAAAAATAGCTTTACGGCTTTAAAATGGGACTATGTTTTGGTATAATATTTAACTAAGCATGATTGAAATATTTTATTTGCTTTAATTTTACAGTTTCCGTTTTGAGGAGAAGATGTTATGAAGGTAATTATCGGTCACCCTAATCTTGATTTTGATGCTTTAGCTTCGATGGTGGCGGCTAAAAAACTATATCCAGACGCTACTTTGGTGACAGTGGGCAAAGCCGGCAATAATGTTCAGGATTTTATGAATTTACATAAAGAGATAGTTGAAATCCAAAACTACAAGAATAAAAAAGAGGTAGATACCCTGATTATGGTGGATACCCGCAGCAAAAAACGTTTGCAGGAATTTGCCGCTGTTTTAGATAACCCTGGTATCAGAGTTATTATTTATGATCACCATTTACCTTCAGATAGTGAAATAGAAACAGCGGAAATACATTACGAGCCTTTAGGAGCCAATGTAACCCAGTTGATAGAAATTATACGAGAAGAAGGTATTGCTATTGATCCTCAAGAGGCTACAGTGCTGGCTTTAGGTATTTATGAGGACACGGGTTCCCTCTCATTCAGCAGCACTACATACCGTGATCTGGAAGCGGCGGCCTGGCTTCTTAAGCAGGGGGCTAATCTCAGCGTGGTAGCTAACTATATTGTCCGTGATTTCACGCCCCAGCAGCAAAAATTGCTTAGTGATCTTATGGCAAATTGTCATATTCGTATAATCAAAGGGAAAAAGGTTCTTTTTGCCATAGGGTCAACCGATGATTTTGTGGGTGAATTAGCTGTTCTTACCGCTAAAATACGAGATTTTCACATAGTGGACGCTATATTTTCCATTGTACGTATGGGTAAGCGTATTTATATAGTGGCTCGCAGCAGCGCTGAGGATATAAATGTACGTGAAGCTTTAAAAGTATATGATGGTTTAGGTCATGATCATGCTGCTAGCGCTACCATTCGTGAAGATGTGGATAATATACTTCTGCCTCAGGTAGAGGAAAAATTAGTATCCGCTTTGGAATACGGTATTCCCTCACCGCTGACGGTAGGTGATATCATGACTTCGCCGGTGAAGACATTAAGTTCCAGTACCACTATAAATGAAGTAGGACAGTACTTGGTGCGTTATGGTCATTCTGGCTATCCTGTTGTAGAGGATGGCAAAGTCATAGGCATAATTTCCCGTCGTGACGTAGAGAAGGCTAAATATCATGGTTTTGGCAAAGTCCCTGTCAAGGGTTATATGTCTCATCATATTATTACCCTTACTGAGGATACACCGGTAAAAGAGGCTCAAGCCATAATGCTCAAGGAAAATGTAGGACGTATTCCTGTGATGCGTGGTGATGAACTGGTAGGTATAGTATCCCGTACTGATATATTGGAGCTTCTTTACGGGGAGCCTGTTTCCGGTCGTCACCGCACAACATATCAGCCGTCATCTACCGCCATAGAATATCATGATATGTTGAAAAAACTGCGTAAATCCTTGCCTGAAGCCACCTATCGTATTTTACGGGAAATAGCGTCCTTGGCTGACAGAGAAGGCTATAAGGTATTTTTGGTTGGCGGTTTAGTCCGGGATATGCTGTTAGAGAAATCATCCTCTGATTTAGATATAGTGGTAGAAGGTGACGGCATTGCCTTTGCCCGTTTAGTAGCTGAGACTTATGACGGTAATATAGCGGCTTATGAGCGTTTTGGTACAGCCAATGTGGTAATAGAGGGTTATTTAAAATTAGATATCGCTACAGCCAGAACGGAATTTTATGAATATCCTGCCGCCATGCCCCAGGTGGAGATAAGCACCTTAAAGCAAGATCTTTATCGCCGTGATTTTACCATCAATGCTATGGCCATTTCGTTGAATTACAGTACCATAGGTACTTTTATTGACTATTATAACGGCAAGGATGATCTGGAAAAGCGCCAGATCCGGGTTTTGCATAATCTTAGTTTTATTGAAGATCCTACCAGGATTATGCGGGCTTTGCGTTTTGCGGTACGTTATAACTTTACTTTAGAGGAAGAGACCAAAGGCTTTGCTCTGAAAGCGGTGGAAGACGGTGTTTTTGAGAATCTGTCCTATCGTCGCATCTGGCAGGAAGTATCTATTTCCCTGAAGGAAGATGACCCTTATAAAATACTGCTTCTATTTTATGAATATGGCATATGGCCATATATATTCCCCGGTCATGATTTTGATTTTTCTTTAGGCGCTATAAGCGAGACTTTAGAAGGCAATATTAGTTTTATGAGGTATTTTACCCGTAAGCCCAGTATTCCTTTGGTTTATTTTTTGCTTTTGGTTTACGATTTTACAAAAGAGGAACTAGATGATTTCTTTTCCAAAATTGACAGCCGGCGGCTTTATCGAGAAAGTGCCTATATTGTAATGCGTCTTAAAAACTATATATTTGACGGATTTTATGACAGAACTACAGTAGATTGGTATAATTTTCTTGCTGAGCTGAATCCTGAGATAATAATTGTCTTTTTCCTCAAGGCTGACCGGGGGTTACGGGATCAGTTAAGCGGGATTATCAACAAGTTTTTACGTAACAGGATCCTCTCTGAGCGCAAGGATTTCAAAAAACTTGAGGGTTTTGAACGGTGTATTGCCCGGGATATTTGGGATGATCTTATAGAGGCTAAATCCCAGGGAAAAGTAGGCACTAGAGAAGAGGAATTAGCCTATGTAAAAGAGAATTTAAGTAAAGGTAAATATCGGAACCTTGAAACAGATGAGAATCTAAGTTAATTGTATAAAGGAGTTTTTGATGCTGGACTTAACTATCAGTCGTTTATTGCTGTCGATACCAGCCATATTGATAGCTCTAACCTTCCATGAATTATCCCATGGTTTTGTCGCCTATAAATTAGGAGATACAACAGCGAAAAGTCAGGGTCGTCTTAGTTTAAACCCTTTTAAACATTTAGACCCTATCGGTGCCTTATTTTTACTGATTGTGGGTTTTGGCTGGGCCAAACCTGTTCCTGTAAATCCCTATGCTTTTAAGAATAAAGAAAAGGGTATGGCTTTAGTTGGTATAGCCGGCCCAGCTTCTAATTTGCTGATGGCACTTTGCGGCGGTATTTGTTTATTATTTATTAATAAGGCCTATGTGGCGGCGGCGCTGTCGGGATCAGGCTCCGGGGAGATTCTCTATTATTTAGCGTTTTTCTTTATTTATTTTATTCAGATAAACGTAGTTTTGATGGTATTTAATTTGATTCCCCTGCCGCCTTTAGACGGCTCTCGGGTTTTAGCTGCTTTTTTCTCACCGGAACTGCGTTACCGTTATTATCAGATAGAGCAGTTTGGTATGATAATTATGCTGGCTATGTGTTTACCGATTTTTGGCGGTTCATCTATTATCAGTTTGCTGATTAGCAAGCCGGTGACAGTCATCACTAATTGGATTTACAATTTAGCGGGAATCTTGTATTAATTGATTTTAAGTTTAAGGAGATAAATAATGGCGAAAGAAGTAATTTTGAGTGGTATGCGTCCTACTGGCAAATTGCATTTGGGACATTTAAGTGTTTTGGAAAATTGGGCAAAGTTGCAGTCGGGTAATGAAAACTATTATATGGTAGCTGATTGGCACACCCTGACTACTGGTTTTAGTGACACCAGCGCTATACAGGATAATATTAAAAACATGACTTTGGATTACTTAGCCGCTGGCATAGATCCGGAACAGAGCGCGATTTTTGTCCAGAGTCACGTTAAGGAGCACGCCGAATTGGATTTGCTTCTTTCTATGATCACTCCCTTAGGCTGGCTGGAAAGGGTGCCTACTTATAAGGATCAGATAATCCAATTTGGTAAAGAAGGTAAAGATATTTCTACCCATGGTTTTTTGGGTTATCCCTTGCTTATGGCCGCTGATATCATGGTTTACCGTTCCACTGCCGTGCCGGTAGGGGAGGATCAGGTTCCCCATTTAGAGTTTACCAGGGAACTGGTGCGCCGTTTCAATCATCTCTATCAGAAAGAGGTTTTTCCTGAGCCGAAAGCCTTATTGTCGAAGATTAAGTTATTGCCAGGAACCGATAACCGTAAAATGAGCAAAAGCTACGGTAATGATATACCCTTAGACGCTGATGAAAAACTGATTCTTCAGCGGGTAAGTCAAATGGTGACAGATCCGGCCCGTATTAAAAAGGATGATTTGGGACATCCTGATGTTTGTACAGTATACACTTATCATACTTTCTACAATAAAGAGGAAGCGGCGGATATAGAATGCCGCTGTAAAGCGGGTACTGTTGGCTGTGTGGCTTGTAAAAAACGGTTAGCTCAGAAGCTCAACGAGTTTATGACGCCAATTAGAGAACGCCGCCGGGAGCTGGAGGACAATCCCCAGCGTTTAACTGATATTTTAGCGGCCGGCAGGGATAAGGCCGCGGTTAAAGCCGGAGAAACGCTGTCCCTGGTAAGAGAGGCAATGAAAATATAATGCCCTACGCTGTAAAGTTAGATATTTTTGAGGGACCCTTTGACTTATTGTGTCATCTCCTTGATGAAAATCAGGTGGATATATATGATATTCCCATTGCTGAGATAGCGAATCAATATATTGAGTATTTAGACGCTATGGCCAGTTTGGATTTGGATATAGCCAGTGAATTCTTGGTTTTAGCGGCAACGCTCATTGCTATCAAAACCAAGATGCTGCTGCCGGTGAAGCGCTGTGATGACGCTGATCAATTTCCTCAAGGCTATTACGGTGGTGAAGAGGATCCCCGGGAAGATTTGGTGCGCCAAATTTTAGAATATAAGAAATACCGTGATTTAGGTGAGACCTTAAGCCATATGGCCGCGGAACAGAGCAAAAAGATTCCCCGTCATAATGATGAATCAATGTATGCCGCTTTATTGCCTAAAGAGGAAGTTTTTAAAAACGTATCTTTAGAAAAGCTTAGTGCCGCTATGGAATCTGTCATCAGTCGTATGCGTCAGAAAGACCTGGTACATACTGTGGCGCGGGAAAATATTACCATTGATGATCAGATGCGGCTGATTGAGGCTCGTTTGGCGTCATCGCCTCAGGGTTATTCCTTTTGCCGCCTCTATGAAGGTGAGACTTCAAAACTGCGGGTCATAATTATTTTTCTGGCGTTATTGGAAATGATCCGGCGACGTCGGGTAAAAGTTTTGCAGAAGGTGAATTACGGCGAGATATTACTTTTTCCCTGTGTAAATAAACAGAGGGATAAAAAGGGTGAGGAGTGAAAATTTGGAACCCTTATTTCCGGAAGAAATAAAGAGAGCCGTTGAAGCTCTGCTATTTGTAGCGGGGGAGCCTGTTACTGGTGAGGAATTGGCGGCATATACAGAGACAGATATCGCTACTATAGATAATATCCTTTCGGAGCTGACCCGTGACTATGCCAGGGGCGGTTTTACTTTGGAAAAGGTAGCGGGAGGCTGGCAATTCATGACGGCGCCTGAGCTTAACGGTTATATCGCCAGGCTGTATAAACCGAAACTGCACCGGCTGTCAAAAGCGGCTATGGAAACTTTGGCGATCATTGCCTATTGTCAGCCTGTTACCAGAGGCGATATTGAAGAGATTCGGGGCGTTAACGCTGACAGTATTGTGGCTGGACTCTTAGAAAAAGGCCTTTTGACTGAAGTGGGACGGAAAGACACTCCCGGCAAGCCGATACTTTATGGCACTAACAGTAAGTTTTTACAGTTGCTGGGGCTTAATTCCTTAGAGGAATTACCGCCGGTTGATATGTCACTGCCTGGTGAAAAGTCCCTTTTTGCCGTGGAAAAGGATGAAGAAGAACTCTTTGATACTGCTGATGATGACCGGGAGGACGGTGAGTTCTAATTATGGTATTATGGCCCTTTATCACCGTGGCCATACTGCTCTTTTTATTCTTTTATCCCATCGCCTTTAAGGTGGATGTTACCTACAGCGATAATTGCTGTTTAGGTAAAGTGATCTTATATCCCTTTTTTGGCGCTGCTAAACCTGGAATTGTTATCTGGGACAGTCAGGCGCCGGAGAAGGAAAAAAAAGAGGGTCGGTCTAAGGAAAAAAAACAAAAGAAAAAGAAATCAAAGGCCAAGTCTAAGAAGTCTTTACCTATCCAGGATATTATTGTCTCCTGTGCCGATATATTAAGATCAGCAGGCAAAGGCATTAAGCGTCTGCGGATAAAAGTCTTTTTAGCCTATGCCTGGCCGGAACCGGATATTATGGGCTATGTTACCGGGGCTTTATATGGTATTATACCTGTGGTCATGGGTGATCCGAATAAAAGCCGCTGGCATATAGAGCTTTATCCTGACTGGCAGTGCTTTGAGACCATGGTTTATTGCCGCGCTGAGATTAAACTTTCTTTGTTTGATATTTTTTATGCCTTTGGTGGCATACTAATAAAGACTATTAAATTGTTAATAAAAATTCTAAGGAGGAGAGAAGATGTCCCATCCCATAGAAACATTAATGAGCAGTGTGCTGGAAAATCTGAAAAAAATGGTGGACGCTAATACTGTGATAGGTGAGCCTATAAATTTGCCTAATGGTGTATCAATTATTCCTGTTACTAAATTAAGCTGTGGCTTTGGCTGCGGCGGCGGAGAATACTGTCAAAAAACCGGCTCAGATAAAATTCCCTTTGGCGGTGGTACCGGTGGTGGTATATCCTTAAAGCCTTTAGGTTTTATTTCCGTCAGCGGTATGGATGTGAAATATACGCCGGTAGACGCGGAAGAGAGCGCCGCCGCTGGTATAGCTGATATAGTGGTGGAAACCGTAACCAAAATGGCGGAAAAATTTGAGTCCCGTAAAAAGGAAAAAGCCGCGGCGGAAAAGGAAGCCGAAGATGTTATCGCGGAAGTAGTTTCTGAGGAAGAGTAAAATATTAAGTGAATTTGTTTCTTCTCTTATCAAAAAAACAGCTGTTTTATTAAAACAGCTGTTTTTTTAGAGATAAAGTGATTTTTGCGGACAAACTTCAATACATTTGAGACAGAGTATACATTCAGTACCATTGTGACGGCGGCGGGAGTTGTCAGTCATGTCCACCTCCATGGGGCAGACATTACGGCATTTGCCGCAGTTGATACATTGTTCCTTCTTGTTCTTGACTCTTAAGAGAGAAAAATAAGAGGCTGGCTTAAGAAAGACAGTGATAGGACAGAGATATTTACAAAAGGCTCTGTTATCCTTGAGGATAAAGGCTAAAGCTATACCTGACGCGTAATAAAGAATGTTGCCGATTATAAAACTGTAAAACATTATTTTATTTAAATCCGGCGGGGAAAGTAGGAAGAGAAGAACTACAAAACCGAGGGAAAGGAAAAACAGGATATATCGTCCTCCAGTTTTTGCTTTTCTGGGCTTCGCCGGCTTTTTATAGGGTAAAAGATCTAATACCATCGCTGTCCAGCAGCAATACCCGCACCAGCCGCGTCCGAAAAAAACAGGGCCGAAGATTTTTGCTACTAAATAGTGTACCACAGCAGCTTGGAAAAGGCCGAGAAAGAGATAGTACCAAAAACCTTCTATAGCCATATTTTCCTGGCATATCAGACCTATGTAGATCAGAAGATAACCGCCGACGGCGAATTGGGTTATATTTCTGGCGTATTTGAATTTGTTGATATACAGCACCTGACAGAGACCTAAAGCTGTGCCGATATAGGTGAAATTAAATAAGAAAAAAATATCCTTTACCCAGAAATAGAGGCTGAAAGCGATTATTTCGAAAAAGAGAAATATAATGATGGCGGATTTATATTTTTTTAGCATTTTTGTTATTTGTCTTCCAGATAGTTTTTGAGAAATCTTACAGCCTGATCATAACCGGCAAAGCCCTGTCCGTAAATGGATTTTACCGTGGCCTGCCCTATATAGGAGATATGCCGGAAATCTTCACGCTGGTAGATATCGGAGAGATGTACCTCAACGGTGGGAATGGCAACGGCTTTGACCGCGTCTAAAATAGCGATACTGGTGTGAGTATAGGCGGCTGGGTTAATAATTATGCCTTCTGCTGCGCCTAAAGCCTTTTGGATATAATCAACTAAGTCGCCTTCATGGTTGGACTGGAAGAATTCAGCTTCAATACCATTACGGCGGCAGCTTTCTTCGATATAGGCTATTAGATCCTCATAGGTTTCCTGACCATAAATATCCGGTTCCCGTTGACCCAATAGATTTATGTTTGGTCCGTGAATAACAAAAAATTTCATTATAAACTCCTTAAGATATCCTGGATTTTCCAGGCTTTTCCTTTTTTTATGGTATGGGCTGGTATGAGAACTCCATTTTGACGCAAAGCGCGATAGTATTTTTGCGCGGCCTCTCTGGTTACCGATAATATTAAGCTTTTTTCTTTGGCTATATCCTGCCAGTCGCCGCCGGTGACCACAGGCCGTTTTATTTCTTGTCCCAGGGCGAGAGCTACACTTTCATTGCCGACTATGACAATATTGGAAAATCGCCGGCGCATTTTTTCATAGACTTCTTCACCTTTTTCTGGGGATATTTTTTTATTAAGAAAGAGTTCGGCGGCGGCGCGGGCCTGTTCTGTCAGCATGGGCAAACCGCCGGTACAGGGAATATCCTCTTCTTCAGCCTGGAGTATGAGTGCGGTTCTTAGAGGATTGTAAATAACGTCTATGACCCCTTCTAAATTGGGGAAATAATCAAGATCCACCAAAGTATCACCGTTATGGGGATACATACCTACCGGGGTAGTATTTACCAGGATGTCGCCGTTGAAGTATTCGTCGATATCGTCATAGGTAACAGGTCCGGTTCTGGAAACCACCACTATTTCTCTGGGATTTTTCCGGGATATAGCGGCTTTTGCCGTTTTACCTGTACCACCCTGACCTAATATTACTACTTTCTTGCCGGTAAAGTCTATATTAGCGGCGGCGGCCATATGAAGGAAGCCCTGGTAATCAGTGTTATCACCGTAGAGACTGCCGTCATGCCGCTGGATCACTGTATTGACGCTGCCGATTTTTTCAGCCCTCTCTGATATTTCATCACACAGGTCTAAAACTATTTCTTTATAAGGGATTGTCACATTAAGGCCTTGATACTTTTTAGCCAAGACAAAATCCTTAACTTCCCCGGGAGGGACTTCAAAGAGGTTATAATCGTCATTGCCGTAGAGGCTGTGTATTTCCGGGGAGAGACTATGGCTCAGTTTTTCCCCTAAAAGACCATATTTCATAATTGTATCCTTTATATTATTTCCGAATAACTGCCCAAATAGGAGAATTGAGGTAATTCTGCCTCTAACTGGGAGAGTAATTTAAGTACATCTTCAGAGTAGCATGAAGCTTCTATATCGAAATAGAACATGAATTCAAAGTCTTTGCCGGGAATAGGCCGGCTTTCCAGTTTAGTTAAGTTAAGTCCCAGAGCGGAAAAGCGGGTTATGACCCGATATAGTGAACCGGAGACATGGGGAATAGATAACATCAGACTGATTTTATTAGCACCGGGATATATTTCCAAATCCTTGGCAATACAGATAAAGCGAGTATAGTTACTGCCGGAATCCTGAATGTTTTCAGCCAAAACCTTGAGATTATAGAGATCACCGCAGTAAACCGAAGAGATCGCTGCCACATCGTTTCTGGGGTTTTCCGCCACCATTTTCGCGGCGGTGGCTGTGTTTTCACAAAGAGTGATTTTAACGCCAGACAGGGATTTTAAGATGTTGCCACATTGAGAAATGGCTTGTTCATGGGATATAACCTCTTTAATATCTTTTATTTCCACGCCTTTTTTAGCTAAAAGAGAGTGATCCACTTTTAGGCGCAGGCTTTTTACGATATGGAATTTATATTTTTTCATTAAATCGTAAACTTCATTGACTGAACCGGCGGTACTATTTTCGATGGGCAGGATACCGTAACGGCAGAGTCCCTTTTCTACCCCTTGAAATACGCCTTCAAATTCCTGGAAATACATGATATTAGCGATAGAGAATATTTTATCACAAGCGATTTGCGAATAGGCTCCTTCAGCTCCTTGACAGGCTACTGTAGCGGTAGAGGGAAATATTTTAGGCGTATTGTCTAAAGCAGCGATAATCTTTTGTTCCAGATCAGTGCCGGCGCTTATGAATCTATTTTGATAAGCTCTGCTCAGATCAAAGATCATATTGAAGAGTGTTTTGCTGTAGCCGGCTATATCCTGGGGCACCTCAGCGGCTACTCGATTGATAATATCTCTTTCTCTGGTTCTGTTGACAGTGGGGATATTGTTTTCCCCTTTATAAATGCCTATTTCCCGGGAGTAAGCCATACGCTGTTGGAATAGTGCTGCTATTTGATCGTCTATTTTATCTATTTCTTCTCTGGCTTCTTTTATTTGCATAATTTATTCCTTTCCATGAGCTGATCTAAAATGGTCAAGGCCATTACGCTTTCTAAGACAGGTACGGCCCGAGGGACGATACAAGGGTCGTGGCGCCCCTGGATATTTAGATCTGCCTTTTTTTTATCTTTCATATTTACGGATTTTTGTATTTGAGCTATAGAGGGAGTCGGTTTAATGGCGATACGCATGATCAAGGGCATACCTGTACTTATGCCGCCTAATATACCGCCGTGGTTATTAGTTTCAGTTTTTATAATATCGTTTTCCCAGATAAAGGCGTCGTTATTTTCAGAGCCCAATTTCCCGGCAGCGGCAAAGCCGGCGCCGAATTCCACACCTTTTACCGCTGGTATGCCGAAGGCGGCTTTAGCTAAGTTGTTTTCCAAGCCATCGAAAATCGGATTCCCTAAGCCCGGCGGCAGGCCAATGGCGCAGCCTTCTATAATGCCGCCTAAGGAGTCGCCCTTTTCCTTGGTCAGCATGATTTTAGCTATCATAGTATCTCCGATATTATAGTTTTGTACGGGGAATTCCATTTTCCCCGGCATTTCCAGATCCAATGGTGTTACCTTAATGGGATCAAAGGGTTTATCTTGTATGCCGCCTATTTCGGCGATATGGGCGCCGATAAAGATTTGGCGTTTAGCTAAGATATCCTTGGCGATGGCCCCGGCGAAGCAGAGGGGAGCTGTGAGGCGTCCGGAAAAATGTCCGCCGCCTCTGTAGTCTTCATAGCCAGCATATTTGATATGTCCGGTAAAGTCGCCATGTCCTGGTCTGGGTATGTCTTTAATTTTTTCGTAATCCTGAGATTTAGTATTATTATTGGCGATAACAGCGCAGAGGGGTACGCCGCAGGTTTTGCCATTAAATACTCCAGAGATAATTTCCGGCATATCCTCTTCTTTTCTCGGGGTAGACCAGGGGGTTTTCCCCGGTGCTCTCCGAGCCATAAAGGCGGCGATGTGATCCATGTTGATACTTTCTCCCGGCGGCAGACCTTCAATTACCACGCCGACAGCCTGGGAGTGAGATTGACCGAAAATAGTAAATTTAATATTTTTACCGCAGGTAGATGACATTGACCAGTCCTCCTAAGCGTTGAAAATCACGGAAAAAGTGGGGATAGCTTTTTTTGACGCTTTCAGCGCCCTGGATAATGATAGGGCTCTTAGCTATGACAGATGCTATCGCCATGGACATAACGATGCGGTGATCCTGGAAGGACGGTACTTTAGTGCCGTCCAATTTTTGTCCGCCGTTAATAATAAGACCGTCCTCAGTTTCTTTAATATCTCCTCCCAAGAGGGATAAACATTGGTTCATAGCCAAAAGTCTGTCAGATTCTTTTAAGCGGAGTCTCTGGGCGTTTTTAATGACGGTTTTTCCCTGGGCTCCGGCGGCGGCTACCGAGAGGATAGGTACTAAATCCGGTATCTCGCCAGCGTCTATTTGGATGCCTTGAAGCGGAGAGGGGCTTACGGTGACAGCGTTGTCCTTTCGTATTACTTTGGCTCCCATCTTTTCCAGAATAGGCAGTATGGCTTTATCTCCTTGATAGGAGCTTTCATCTAACCCTGTTACCGTAATGGTTTTGCCAAGAGCGCCGGCGGTAAACCAGAAGGCAGCGTTGGACCAGTCTCCCTCGACCTTTACTGCGCCGGGAGAGATGTATTTTTGTCCGCCTTTGATGTAATATCCCTTGTCTGTTTCTTGAATCTGAATGCCGAAGATTTTTAGCGCTGCTATAGTCATATCTATATAGCCCTGGGATTCTCTGGGTGATGTTATCTCGATGGAACTGTCTTCTGGCAGCAGCGGCAGGGCAAAAAGGAGACCAGAAATAAATTGTGAGCTAATATTTCCCGGCAGGGAAAAAGTTCCCGCCTCCAGCTGTCCCTTGATCCGCAGAGGCAATTCTGTTCCCTTTATAACTACACCTTTTTGCGCTAAAGCTGTCAATAGCGGCTCCATGGGTCGTTTAGGCAGTTTGCCTTCGCCGGTGAATACCGCGTCTCTGGCGCCTAAAGCCGCGGCTACCGGCAGCATAAATCGGAGGGTGGAGCCGCTTTCGCCGCAGTTGAGTCTGGCATTGGCCTTGGCTTTTGTTAAAGGGCTGATTATAAGTTTAGTGTCATCGACCTGTTGAGCTGTAGCTCCTAAAGCGTCTAAAACATTAAGGGTAGCCTGTATATCTTCGGATAGGGAATTGATATTTACAGTTGTGTCTTTATCGCTGAGGGCCGCGGCTATTATCAGTCTATGCGCCTGAGACTTGGAGGCTATAGCCTCTACATTGCCTGTAAGGGTATGAGGGTATACTTCAATATTCATTTTATTCTCCTATTGGTTTTAAAAAATTAATCAGATCCTTGACATTGACAGGATAGAGCTGACAATGACCTATTTCCCGGGGTATTACAAAATTTATAGTATCGCCTAAGCGTTTTTTGTCTCTTTTTATGACTTCTGCTAATGCATCTATGGGGTAAGGTGATTTTAGGGGCAGATCATTAGCGGTCAGGGCTGACTTGATTTTGTTTGCTGTATCAGCGTCGGCCCAGTTCCTGGCCACGGCAATTTCGGTGATTAATGCCATACCTATGGCTACGGCGTGACCGTGGGTCATAGTAAAATCGCTGGTTTTCTCGATAGCGTGGCCTATGGTATGACCTAAATTTAAAAGCTGGCGCTGACCTTTATCAAACTCGTCAGCTGCCACTAAGTCAGCTTTTATCTTCAGACAGGTGATGATGATTTCTTCCATATTTTCCCAGATCCTGCCTTGGGCAAGAGTATTAAAAAGTTTTTTATCCTGTAAGACTCCATATTTAATAGCTTCGCTGACACCATCGGCAAATCTATCCTTTTCTAAAGTTTTCATAGTATTATAATCGCAGTAGACAAAAGCGGGCTGGTAAAAAGAACCGGCAAGATTTTTTCCAGCTTCTAAGTTGACAGCTGTTTTACCGCCGACAGAAGAGTCCACAGCTGCCAGTAAAGTTGTGGGAACCTGAATATAGGGTATGCCCCGTAAGTAAGTGGCGGCGGCAAAACCGGCTATATCTCCTACTACCCCGCCGCCTAAGGCAATAATAAGATCACTGCGGGTTACTTGTTCTGCGGCCAGGAATTCCCATATTTTTATTAAGCTGGCGGTGGATTTGGATTTTTCGCCTTGAGGAAAAACATAGCTGGAAACTTTATAGCCAGCCTCTGTCAGAGATGATACTACAGCGGTACCGTAAAGCTCATATACGTTATCATCAGAGATGATGACAGGAGTGGCCTGAGGAAATCTATTTTTTAAATATTTTCCTAAATCAGGCAAAATGCCGGCGCCGATTATTACATCATAATTATGGGAGGCTTTTATTTTAAGAACGGACATGTCAATCCACTAATTCCTTTCTTTCCCGTCCTGCTTTCAGCAAAGTATGGAGAGATTTTGCGTTTCGGTTTTCTATAGCTTCAGCATATTCCTGTAAATGGTGGACAAGCAATTTTATTTCTGTCAGAAGAAAATCATCGTTTTCCAGAAACAGTTCTGTCCACATATCCTCGGAGAGTTTAGCTACTCTGGTCAAGTCCTTGTAGCTGCCTGCCGAAAATCCTTTATGTACGGCAGCGCCGGGACTTTTAACATAGGCGTTAGATACTACATGGGCTAATTGAGAAGTATAAGCAATATTTTTGTCGTGGTTTTCCGGGGTGGTTATTTCTATATGCCCAAAGCCTAAACCCAGGAAGAACTCGCTGAGACTTTTAATAAGTTCTTCTTTAACCTCAGGTTCCGGTGTCAATATCATAGAGGCATTAGTATATAATTCGGCGTTAGCGTTTTCATATCCTGCCACCTCCAGACCAGCCATCGGGTGTCCGCCGATAAAAGTGAAGCCTTTTTCGGCGGCTAAAGGCCACAGAGATTGGCAGACGCAGCGTTTCACACCGCAGCAGTCTACTATTGTAGTTGAGGAGCTCCAGAGATGACTGTTTTTTGTGATATAATCTATGGTGGCCTGAGGATATAAAGCCACTAATACGATATCACATTTTTTTAGCAGCTCTGGTGTGGCGGCGGCGTCTATGACACCTTCCTCTAAAGCGGTGTTCAGTACATTGTTATTTATGTCTTCACCCACTATTGTGTAGTTATAATTCTTTTTTATGGCTTTAGCCAGGGAACCCCCGATAAGTCCCAGGCCAATAACGGCGATTTTCATGGCTCAGTCCTTTGCCTTTTGAATAATAGGAAGCAGTTCTTGTATCTGCTGGGTCAGCTCGGCGAAAGCCTCAGGTGTTAGGGATTGAGGACCATCGCAAAGAGCGTGGGCCGGATCATTATGTACTTCTATAATCAGACCATCGGCGCCGGCGGCGACTGCCGCCAGTGAGAGGGGTTTTACTAATCTGGCCATACCTGAGGCATGGCTAGGGTCAATAATTATCGGCAAATGGGTAAGTTCCTTTAAAGCCGGCACCGCTGCTATATCTAAGGTATTGCGGGTATAGGTTTCAAAGGTGCGTATGCCTCGTTCACAGAGAATAACCTGGGAATTGCCGCCGGCTAAAATGTACTCAGCGCTCATCAGTAATTCCTGCATAGTGCTGGAAAGACCGCGTTTTAACAAAATAGGTTTGTTAACTTTCCCCAATTTCTTTAATAATTCAAAGTTTTGCATATTTCTGGCGCCTACCTGGATAACGTCAACATCCTCAAAATGAGGCAGCATAGCGGCGTCCATAATCTCGGTAACAATAGGCATACCTGTGGCTTTTTTAGCTTTTAAAAGCAGTTCTAATCCTTCAGTACCTAAACCCTGGAAGGCATAGGGTGAAGTGCGGGGTTTGAAGGCGCCGCCCCGGAGCAGGGTAGCGCCGGCGGCTTTGACAGCCTTGGCTATGCCGATGATTTGTTCCTCTGACTCTACGGAACAGGGACCGGCAATAATCTGAAAATTGCCGCCGCCGATCTTGTTGCCGTTGATGTCAATTATCGTATCCTGAGGATGGAATTTGCGGTTAGCGTTTTTGTATGGTTCCTGAATACGTTTTACATCCTCAACGATATCTAATCCATTGAGGAGGTCGATATCAAGGGAGGTGGTATCGCCGATAAGTCCCAAAATAGTTTGGAATTGTCCTTCGCTGAGATGGGTTTCCAGCCCCTGTTCTTTCAGCCATTTTATTAGGTTATCGATTTGCTGTTTGTTGGTGTTTTGCTTCAAAAGTAGAATCATTTTATTTTCCTCCTAATATGGTTGTTATACATATACAAAAATAGCCGCAGCGTGCTGCTGCGGCTTCATTGTCATAATTCAAGAAAAACCTTTAAATTTATTTACCAGCGCAACACGAATAAACTCTACCAATATTTTCGGTAAAGTAAAAGTAAAAATAACCGTATTTTGCTGTGGCATTAATTGTAGCCATGGTTTTTCTCCTGAAATTTTTATTGCAATACAGTTTAGCACAAAATAAAAATCTTGTAAAGCGGTTTTTTATAATTTTTTTGTGGAAGTATTTTTTTTCTTGTGGTATGTCTTTAAAATTAGGCAATATAATGAGAATAAAGACCGGCGGAATATTCCGCCGGTCTCTTTTAGCCACAGAAATTATGGCTTTTTATCCCAACCACAGATCTAAGAACATCATGATGGCGAAACCTGTCATGGATAAAGCCGCTACTAGTTTTTTGTTGCCATCTGAATGAGCCTCAGGTATAATTTCCGCGAAGACCACATAAACCATGGCGCCGGCGGCGAAGGAAAGCATATAAGGCAGTATAGAGGAGGCTATTACAGTTAGGACAGCGCCGATAACGGCGGAGATAGTTTCGGCAAAAGATGACATTTGACTATAAACAAAGGCACGCTTTGCTGATAGTCCATCCCGGCGCAGAGGCAGAGCTGTTGCCGCACCTTCAGGAAAGTTTTGAATACCTATACCCAGAGCCAAAGCCAAAGCCGCAATTAATGTATCGCCGTTTACCGCAGCGCCGATGGCCACGCCGATAGCCAGACCTTCAGGTATATTGTGGAGTGTAATAGCGAAGATAAGCAGGGTATTATTGCCGAAGTGCCGCCGCAGTCTTTGCCGCCATTTATTGCTGCGGTATTTACCTGGGAAAATCTTATCGGCAAAAAGGAGAAACACAACGCCGACAATAAATCCGCTCATAGAGGGGATCAGGGGATTGACACCTAATTTTTCGGCATAGGCCAAAGCGGGATTGAGGAGGGAGAAAAAAGAAGCCGCCATCATAATACCGCCGGCCAGCCCCAAAAAGCCGTTCATGATTTTAGGGTTGACATTTTTAAAGGGGAACACCATAGACGCGCCTATGGTAGCCGGTATCCAGGCTAAGAAGCCGGCAAGAAAGCCCTGAAGGGGAGTGGGAAGTGATAAAAACCAACTCATAAAAAAGACCTCGTTTCCAGATAGGTTCTTTTTTCAGATTATGCCGGTGCTGTGTTTTTGGTGCCTGGCTGATATGGAGATGGTATTTTTTGAAATTTTTTATAGCTGAGAGCATAAATATACGTCAGAATTTTTCAAATTACGTCTTAAAGCAGTTGATTTTCCTCTGCTGGTCGTGCTATAATTTTCTAATATATGAGTTTAAAGAAAGGGAAATGAAGTCATGAAATGGAAAATCTATATTCCTGACGGGGTGCAGGATATACTTATGGAAGACGCCTACATGAAGCGAAAACTGGAAAATACAATGATTACCACTTTTCGACATTGCGGCTTCCGTGAAATCGTGACCCCTTCCCTGGAGTTTTTTGATTCTTTCAGTGGTCAGAAGGAGTTATTGGCCCAGGAGGATATGGCCAAATCCTTTGACGCTCAAGGACGTATATTAGTATTAAAACCCGATCTAACTGTACCAGTTGCCAGGGTAGCGGCGACAAAATATAAGGATCTGCGTCCTTTAAAAGTATGCTACTGCCAGAGTATTTTCCGCAACAGTAAAGATCGCTATTTAGACTTGAAGGAGTTTACTCAGGCTGGCTGTGAGATAATAGGTCTGGGAGATTGCGGTGCTGATGGTGAGATTATCGCTACCGCCATTCGTTCTCTGGAAGATGCGGGCCTTACTGATTTCACCATAGAGCTGGGTCAAGTCAATTATTTTAAGGGTTTGATGGAAGAATGTGGCTGCGATGATGATGATAGGGAGGATATCCGGCTTTTAGTTAATAAAAAAGACTTTTGCGGTCTGGAGAAATTAGTTGATTCTTTAGGTATCACTGGCGATCTGCGCCGGGCCATTGTAGATTTGCCCTATCTTTACGGCGATGTCAGTGTTTTGGATCGTATTTCTGGTTTAGCAATCGGTGAAACAGCTTTGGCGGCGATAAATGATCTGCGCAGTCTTTTAACTGATTTAGCGAACCGAGGATGTTCTCATCGTATCGCCATTGATATGGGGATGGTTTCCTCACTGCATTATTATACAGGATTGATTTTTTGCGGATATGCCCCGGGTTTAGGAGTACCTATTTTGACTGGCGGGCGTTATGATAGTTTGGTAGAAAAATTTGGCGCGCCTGATAAGGCTACTGGTTTTTCCGTCAACATAAGCTATCTTATGGAAGTATTGAAAAAAGAGGGTTTACCCCCAATGTATAAGGAAGAGGAGGCTGAATAGTGGAATATTTAAACGTAGCTTTGGCTAAAGGACGTCTGGCCGATCTTTCCATGGAATTTTTTGCCAGGAGCGGGGTAAAATGTCCTGAGTTTGACGATCCCCACCGTAAGTTGGTGCTTTATGATGAAACGAAAACTATTCGTTTTTTCCTGGGCAAGCCGTCGGATATTCCTACCTTTGTAGAATATGGTGCCGCTGATTTAGGCATAGTGGGTAAGGACACTCTTTTAGAGGAAGACAGAGATCTCTTTGAGGTTTTGGATTTAGGTATCGCGGTTTGTAAGATGAGTGTTGCCGGTCCTGATGCTATCAGAGATACCTGGAGTTCCATTCCCCGGAAGCGTATAGCGACTAAATATCCGCATATAGCTCAGGAATATTTTCAGAATCAGCGTAAAGAACGGGTTGAGGTCATCAAGATCAATGGTTCTGTGGAACTGGCTCCCATTGTAGGGTTAGCTGACGTCATTGTTGATATCGTCCAAAGCGGTGCTACTTTAAAAGCTAACGGCCTTAGTGTTTTTGATGATATCACCGAGATAAGCGGACGTTTAGTCGTCAATAAGGTCAGCATGAAGACAAAGGCTGACAGGATAATACCGATAATAGAAAATTTTAAAAATCAATTGTTGAAAGGATGCAAATAAACATGCGTAAATTTGATTTTAGAAATACTAAAGACTACAGTGAACTTGAGGCTTATTTGGACAAGCGTAAAGAAAGTAACAGCAGTGACGTTGAGGCTATAGTTAAAGATATTATAGACAAAGTAAGAGCTGAGGGTGATGGGGCTCTCCGTTATTATAATGCCAAGTTTGACGGCTGTGAAATAGAAGATTTAAAGGTAAGCGAAGAAGAAATAGAAGAAGCTTTCCGCACCATAGATAAGGAGTTATTAGTCACCATAGAGAAAGCCGCGGAAAATATTCGTTATTTCCATCAGAAACAGATGGAGAATTCCTGGTTTGAACAGAAAGATGATGGCACTACTTTAGGTATGCTGATTCAGCCTTTAAAAACTGTGGGTATCTATGTTCCCGGCGGTGCCGGCGGCAAGACACCCCTGCCTTCTTCCGTGCTTATGGACGCCATTCCCGGTCAGGTAGCCGGTGTAGAAAATATAGTTATGGTTACGCCGCCTTCGGCTGATGGTTCTGTTCCCGGTGTTACCTTAGTGGCCGCCAAGATAGCTGGAGTCA
>CAWVFN010000032.1:0-18712 GCA_963928475.1 Bacillota bacterium | reverse complement strand
AGCCATCGGCGATTCGAACGCCGGACACCCTGATTAAAAGTCAGGTGCTCTGCCTGCTGAGCTAATGGCTCGTCACAAGATAGTATTTTATATTAAATTACTCTATTTGTCAATAGTTTAGCAAGATTTTTTTTATTGTTTATCTTGTCTTTGACTTTTCTTTAAAATTCCTTACGTAATATCGTCTGCTTACGGTCTGGGCCTACGGCAACTATAGAAACTTCAGCACCGGTAAGCTCCTCTATGCGTTTGACATAGGCCTGAGCAGCAGCGGGAAGCTGATCAAAATCCCGGCACCCGGTAGTATCCTGCTGCCAACCTGCCATTATCTCATAATGTGGCTCTAATCCGTTCATCACATTCAGGGCAGCGGGAAATTCATCTAAAGTTTCAGAACCATATTCATAAGAAGTACAAATTTTAATTTCCGCCAGGGAGTCTAAAACATCAAGTTTTGTTAATGCTAAATCAGTAATGCCGTTAACCCTAACACTATGTTTCAAAACTACAGCGTCTAACCAGCCGCAACGACGCGGCCGGCCGGTAGTAGTACCAAACTCATAACCACGCTGCCGCAATTCTTCTCCCATATCGTCTTCTAACTCAGTTGGAAAAGGACCGCTGCCTACCCGGGTAGTATATGCTTTTGCCACACCCACAACCTTATCAATACAGGTAGGACCAACACCAGTACCAGTCAAGGCTCCGCCGGAAACAGGACTGGAAGATGTGACAAAGGGATAAGTCCCATGATCTATATCAAGATGAGCCCCCTGAGCTCCCTCAAAAAGTACTTTTTTACCCTCTTTCAAAGCTTTAAACAATAAAACAGAAGTATCTGCCACATGAGGACGTATCCTATCAGCCATGGCCATATATTCTGCTACTATAGGATCTTCTGACAAAGGATCAGCACCGTATATCTTAGTTAAAAGAGCATTTTTCTGAGCTAAAGCAATCTTTAATTTACGGCGAAACTCAGACTCACACATCATATCGCATAATCTTATACCTATACGGCTCACCTTATCAACATAGGCAGGACCAATTCCCCGCTTTGTAGTGCCTATTTTATCACCAGCCTTGGCTTCTTCCTCTAAGCCGTCTAAAATCTTATGGTAAGGCATGATCAAATGGGCCCTATCAGAAATATAAAAATTATCAAAGGATACGCCGCGCTCACGAAGGCCATCCATTTCCTCTAATAATACACCTATATCAACAACTACACCATTACCGATAAGATTTAAAGTATCATTGAATAGTATACCAGAAGGTATAAGATGAAGTTTATATTCTGAATCGCCGTTTATTACCGTATGGCCAGCATTATTGCCACCCTGAGAGCGGACGACTACCTGAGCTTTTTCCGCCAGAAAATCAGTAATTTTTCCTTTACCTTCATCGCCCCACTGGGCACCGACCAAAATTGTTGCGGACATGGGAAAACCGCCTTTCTAATAACACATAATTTACCTATTTTAAGTAATTCTCAAACATTATTATTATATAGGAAACCATGGGCAATGTCAATGAAGTATATATGAGGAACCATGGCATATCTGTAAAATAAACCTCCAGCACCCACTGAAAATAGCCAATAAAAAGCGGCACAGCTTAATTTAAGCTGTGCCGCTGAAATATGACTTTTAACTATTATATATTTTCACAAATCTGGCCTTGAGAATACCAGGCACTTCCAAGAACTTAGCCAATTCTTTTTCCGTCAAGGGACGATCTACGGAAAGAATAATCATAGCTTTGCCATCAGCGTCAGGAGCGCACTGCATAGCCCCAATATTTATACCGAGATTGCCCATGATGTCGCCTACTTCACCAATGCGGCCAGGTTTATCTTCATTAATTATAAACATCATATTTTCCGTAGGCTTAATATCAAAGAAGAAATTATCAACCCTGTTAATGCGAATTTCATTTTCACCAGCAACCATTCCGGCAAATACATGAGTTTCCTTCTGACCCCTGATCTTTATTTTCAGTAAATTATTAAAACGAGCGTTATCTTCTTTCTTTACCGTCGCTATGGCTATGCCTTGTTCCTCAGCGATAACACCAGCATTAACATAATTTACCCTACCGCTCATTGCGGGCTCAAATAAACCCTTTAATACCGCCAAGGTAACGGTTTTTTCATTAAAATCAACAGCGTCGCCTTCAAAGGTAATTTGTACTGACTCTACAGGATCCTTCCAAATGCCGAAATAGAGATTACCCAGACGTTCACCTAATTTCAAATAGTCATAAAGTCCCTCAACCTCATCTGGTCCCAAAGCTGGCATATTAACAGCGTCAGCTACAATGTTACCTTCTAAAACGCTGATGACTTCCTGAGCCACAGTAATACCAACATTTTCTTGAGCCTCAAAAGTATCAGCACCTAAATGAGGTGTAAATACAATATTATCTAACTTTAACAACGGAGATGTAAGATTCGGTTCATCCTTTAATACATCTATGGCAGCAGTGGCGACTTGACCATTTGTCAAAGCTTCATACAGGGCTTCTTCGTCATAAAGACCACCACGAGCACAGTTAACAACTCTCAGACCAGGCTTAGCCAAAGAGAACATCTCCGTATCTACCATACCGAGAGTTTCCTGGGTTTTAGGAGTATGAATTGTCAAAAAGTCGACTTCCCGCATTAAATCAGCTAAAGTATCTTTCTTTTCAACACCAAAACGTTCAAAACGTTCGTCAGCGATATAAGGATCGTAAGCCACGATTTTCATGCCAAAACCTTTCATGCGGGTAGCTACCAGTGAACCAATACGGCCTAAACCAATAATACCAAGGGTTTTGCCGTTTAATTCTCTGCCTTTAAATCTGGTTCTATCCCACTCATGACGGCGAATCATTGCGTCGGCCTGAGGAATTTTGCGGTTAGAGGCTAACAACAAACCAATTGTGTGTTCAGCAGTAGTAACCGTGTTGGCATTAGGTGTATTAACAACAATAATACCACGTTTGCTAGCGCCTTCCATCTCAATATTATCAACACCGTTACCAGCTCTACCTACAACTTTAAGATTTACAGCCTTAGTATAAAGCTCCTCATTTACTTTAGTAACACTGCGTACTACTAAAGCGTCATAATCACCTATACGTTCCAGAAGTTCCTCTCTGGTGATTTTGGGCTCAAAATCAACTTCCAAACCGGCTTCTCGCAATTTTTCAACGCCTTTGTCAGCAATCTTTTCCGCCACAAGTACTTTCATGATATATCGCCTCCACTGCTTTTCTCTATTCACACCGCACAAGTCGGTCAAATATCTGCCGATAAATAAATATTGAATATAATTATACCGCTATTTTTGCATAAATGCAAGACTTATAATCCGGAACCCGTCATAAGACAAACAATAAAAAATCACCAAATCAACTCTTATCAACAGTTTTATAAAACAGCCTTAAGAAAACGGGGTCGGCCAGATAAATCTTTCTTAATCTCACTCTCCTGAAAAATATCACCTGCTATATTTAAAACCGCGTCGCCTTGGGTTTCACCTATTTCCATGAGAAATAAACCGCCTGGTTTTAAACAGCTAGGAGATCCCCTCAGCAAAATTCTGCATAAATCAAGACCATCTCCTCCGCCATCAAGAGCTAAAGCTGGTTCGTGCCATAATTCAGCCGGCCGATTCCTCATATCAACGGCAGATAAATAAGGCGGGTTAGCTGTAATCAAATCAAAGCTTTCTCCCCTTTTAACTATATCATAGAGGTTGCCCTGGCGAAAATCAACCCTCACGCCATTACACTCACTATTAACTACCGCTGTATTTAAAGCACTTGCGGATATATCACCGGCGACAAAGCTACCTTTTAACTCACAGGCTAAGGTAATTATTATACAGCCAGAACCGGTGCAAAGATCTAAAACGGAAAGATCCCTTTGCTGTTCCCTGCCCCACATAATGGCTTCTTCCACCAAAACTTCTGTCTCTGGTCGTGGAATAAGTACATTTTCATTAACCTTAAAAATCCGTCCGTAAAAATCCTGCTCACCTAAAACATATTGAAAAGGACGGCCGCTCTGTAAAAGAGCGGTCGCCTCTGCCACATAGGTCATAATATCATCAGAAACATATCTATCTTTCAATAGAATAAATTTAGCGCCGCCAGCTTTTTCCAATAACCAGCGCACCTCATTAGCAACATTATCACGTATGGATAATTCATTAATCAGATCACTATAAAGCTGAGCGTAAGTCATTCCCCCACCTCTGACTGTAACTGTTTTAATTGTTCAGCGCTTATTAAGGCCTCTATTATCTCATCCAAATCACCGTCCAATATGCTGTCTAAACGATGAAGCGTTAAACCTACACGGTGATCCGTAACGCGTCCCTGAGGGAAATTAAAGGTACGAATACGCTCTGAACGATCACCTGTACCGATCATGGATTTACGCTGGCTGGAAATATCTCCTTGGATTTCCTCCTGCATCGCCTCATAAATCCTGGCCCGCAATACTTTCATAGCCTTTTCTTTATTACGCAGCTGGCTTTTCTCATCCTGGCAAGACACAACTATACCCGTGGGAATATGGGTAAGCCTTACCGCGCTTTGAGTAGTATTAACACACTGACCGCCGGGGCCGCTGGCGCAAAAGACATCTGTCTTAACATCGTTGGGACCTATTTCCACCTCTACTTCTTCGGCTTCAGGCATAACCGCCACTGTAGCCGCTGACGTATGTACCCGTCCCTGAGTCTCCGTATCAGGCACACGCTGTACACGATGGACACCGCTTTCATATTTTAAACGGCTGTATACATTTTTGCCCTCTATCAGACAAACCACTTCCTTAACGCCGCCGATATCGGTAAAGTTGCCATTCATAATCTCCATTTTCCAGCCCTGCTTTTCCACATAGCGGCTGTACATTTTAAATAAATCGTTAGCGAATAAAGCGGCTTCCTCACCACCTGTACCAGCCCTGATTTCCATAATGACATTTTTCGCGTCGTTAGGATCCTTAGGCAGGAGCATGATTTTCAGTTCATCCTCCGCCGCTTTCATCTTTTCATTTAATTCAGCGGCGTCAGCCTCAGCCATCTCCCGCATTTCCGGATCAGGATCATCATTTAGAATTTCATTAGTACCGGCCAATTCAGCTTCCCAAGATTTGTACTCACGATATTTTGTCACTACATCTTCCAACTCGGAATGAGCCTTGACATACTTCTGCCATTGAGACTGATCGTTAATTATTTCCGGATCGCTGATAAGAGCTGATAACTCATTATACTTTTCTTCTAATTGGCTAAGCTTTTCAAACATCGTATTCCCCATTCTCTATTTTTCCATCAAATATCTTAGGTGGTTCTTCCTCAGGGTGAGCCTCATAATAACCTGGAATCACCGATTTCAAAGAAGTTAAAGCCACTTCTAATTGTTCTAAATCAGGCTCATCAGTAGTTAGTTTTTGCATCCAAAGACCCGGAGCCATAAGGGCACGCACCACTTTATACTGGCAATGACCAGCGCAAAATCTTGTAACTTCATAGGTTAAACCGGCAATAAAAGGTAAGGAAACTATCTTGATGAGAATACGTGCCCAGGAAGTCTCAGTCTGCCCTACAAAGGTAAAGACTACTATCATTACGATCATCACCATAAGCATGAAAGCTGTACCGCAGCGCATATGCAAGGTAGTGTATTTAGAAGCGGCCTCGGGAGTTAGCTCATCACCATGCTCATAGGCGGCAATAGACTTATGCTCCGCACCATGGTATTGGAATACCCTCCGTATTTCCGCCATACGCCGAATCAGCACTATATAGAGAATAAAAGCGGATATCCTAATGATACCCTCCAATAAACTGCGGCCAAAATCTCCAATAACTGGATGAAGCCAGGTGCCGACAAAAACAGGAGCAGCTATGAATAAGCCTATGACCACAACAAGAGCCATGACTACAGAAAGAAGTATTCCCCAAAATCCCAATTCCTCTTCTTCCTCACCAGCCTGATTCGCTGACCAGGTAATATTTTTCATACCTAAAATCAGCATCTCAATCAAATTAACAAAACCTCTGATAATAGGCCACTTTAAAATTGGATATTTATTCTTAATGGTGTCTACAGGTTCCTTTTTTGTTACTATCTCACCGTTCTCTTTACGTACAGATACAGCATATTCCTTGGGACCCATCATCATAACACCCTCGATGACAGCCTGACCACCGTAGTAAAAAGGTTTTTTCATAAAAATCTTCCTTTTTTCTCAAACCTTCGACAAAACTCATCTCATATAGCAAAAAACCGAGCCTATGCTCGGTTGATTAGCTCTACTATTTGAGGCCGTATTTCTTTTTAAATTTATCTACACGACCGCCTTCTTCAACCAAGAAACGTCTGCTTCCGGTATAGAAGGGATGGCACTGGGAGCAAACTTCAACACGGATATCCTTCTTGGTGGATTTGGTCGTAAATTTGTTACCGCACGCGCAAGTGATCTCTACTTCTTCATAAGCAGGATGAATACCTTTTTTCATACCTGTCACCTCTCTTTTCTCAATTCGGTATGGTGGATATTTTCACGTAGAGATAATTATAACATAATAAAAAACACAATGCAAGTCTTTTTTGCCGACTTAATAAAAGTATAAAGGCGGTAAACTATACTGCTACCGCCCTTTTATTTTTAAGTCTTGAGCTTCTATTTCAATAAAAAAGCATTATGCTTTGGGAGAAGAATAATTACCTATTTCCACATCAGCAGCGGATAGACTTTTAATCAGTTCTTCCATACCCAAAGATTTTTCTCTCTCTACCGCCAAAGCGTCATAAAAATAATCACAATCTATATTAAGATTTCGGATTTGTACTTTTTGCAATCCTGTATCAGCTATAAAATCCAGCAGTGCTTCTATTTCCTCTGCCCTGTCTGTATAGCCTGGAAAGGCCAGCAAATTCAAGGATACGTAAACAGATTTTTCCACCGCGTATTTTATTGATTCCCGCACATCTTCTAAAGTATAGGCTTTGGGACGGTAGTAAGCATCATAATGCTGAGGAATAGCGGAAAAAATACTTACTCTCATAGTATCAAGACCACTGTCAACAATCTTTTTGATGCAACCTGTATGACCAGCGTTGGTATTCATATTTATAGTACCGGCTTTAGTATTATCTCTGATAACCTTAATAGCTTTCCCAATTCGATCAGCTTCTAAGGACGGCTCACCTTCACAGCCCTGACCAAAGCTGATAATGTTATCACGATCCTTAGCTGACAAATGGAAAACACCAACCTCAGCTATCTCCCTGACACGGGGATGAAAGTTTATACGCCCCTGAGCTGAAGGACAAGCCTGGCTTTCCTGTTTAGAAATACAACCTATACACCGGGCATTACAATATTTAGAGACAGGTAAACCGCCTTCCCAGCGGCGGTAAAAAATATTCTGAGCGGTAAAGCAACCATACTCCAAAGAACAATATGCCAGCTGCTTAATAATACGATTGTGAGGCAATATTTTTTTTACCTTCTCAATCCGCCGGGGCAAATCCGAAGTATTATAGTTATCCGGATGCCATATGTGGTGCTCATCTGTTTGCACAGCCGCTACCATCAATCTGCCCTTATCTATAGCTACCGCAGTATATCCCAGAAGCGGCAAAATTGGCTCTGTCACATCAGGAGGCGTCTCATAGGCAGGCAGTAATGTACGGGTAAAACCTTGAGGCAGTAATGCCGCCACAGGCCAGCCCTTACGGGAAGACGCCTCAGGATAACCCCGGCTGTTAACCCCTATAGGTATCCTCTGAGGCAAAGATGTTAAAGTAGATCCCTCTGGCATAGGAATAAAATCTGCGGCGGCGATAATCTCACTGCCTCGGCTGCCAGCGGCTTCCAACTCATCATCCGTCATTAAATCCCCGTTTTCATTAGTATATAATAATTTCATAACAAACTACCATAATATCACAGTTCTTAATCAACAGAACCGGGAGCATCTTTTTGTATAATATTTATAAGCGGCTTTTTGGAAAAATCATGGGTTGCTTCTATAAAGCGCATAGTACCAGTCTTGGCCCGGAGCACCAAGGAGTGAGTTACTGCGTAACTACCATGATATACTACACCACGTAAAAGAGGGCCTGTACTTATACCAGTGGCGGCAAACATGATTTCATCACCTTTGGCCATGTCCTCCATGGTGAGAAGCTTATTATCATCAGCCACACCCAATTCTTCCATTCTCGCCCTGTCCTCATCGTCTTCAGGCCACAATCTGCCCTGCATATCGCCGCCTAAACATTTAAGAGCAGCTGCCGCTATTACACCTTCGGGAGCACCACCTATTCCTATCATGGCGTCTACACCAGAGCCAGGAATAGCACAGGCTACAGCAGGAGCAACGTCACCATCACTAATAAGCTGTATACGACAACCGCAACGTCTTAAATCGCTTATTATTTTCTGATGGCGTTCACGATCCAAAACCACGACTGTAAGATCGCACAGCTTTTTATTTAAGGCTTCAGCTACATTGTTCATATTTTCTTCTACAGAAGCGTCTAAATGAATCTTACCCTTAGCGGCAGGACCGACACATATCTTATCCATATACATATCGGGAGCATGAAGCAAACCGCCTCTCTCACCAGCGGCCAAAACCGCTATAGCGCCGCTGCCACCCTTTGCCACCAGGTTAGTTCCTTCCAGGGGATCCACCGCGATATCAACCTTGGGGGAATCGGCATTGCCAACCTTTTCTCCTATATAGAGCATAGGAGCTTCATCCATTTCTCCCTCACCTATTACAACGGTACCATTAATGGCTATAGTATCAAAAACCGCGCGCATACCGCGAACAGCAGCGTCATCAGCAGCGATTTTATCACCTCTGCCCTGCCAATAGCCGGAGGCCAAGGCTGCCGCTTCCGTAACTCGCACAAAATCCAAGGTCAAGGCTCTTTCTAGCATAATTAATCCTCCTTATTAGGGTACCTTACTATAACACTAAATAAATATTTATAACCCTTGTATGCCGCCTTTAGCCCAATCCGCCTTAAATTTCTCTAAGCCGGCATCAGTTAAAGGATGTTTTATCAGCTTTTTCATAACTCCATAGGGTATCGTAGCAATGTCTGCGCCAGCTAAAGCGGCGTCAGTTACATCCCGTGCCGTCCGAATACTGGCCGCTATAATTTTAGTTGTAAAACCATATGCTTGGAATATAGTCTTGATTTCTGACAGCAAAACCTTGCCTTCAGAACCCATATCATTTACCCGTCCCACAAAAGGACTGACATATGTAGCTCCGGCTCTTGCCGCTAACAAAGCCTGGTTAGCGGAAAAAACAAGAGTCAAATTAGTAGCATATCCCATGTCTCTTAACCGTGCCTGGGCTTTTAACCCATCTTCGGTGAGGGGCAATTTAATTACTACGTTGTCACCGTATTTTTTTAGTCCCTTTGCCTCCTCTACCATTGTCCCCCAATCATCACCTAATACCTCAAGGCTCAGAGGACCCTTGACATACTTTTCCGCCTCCGCCATAAAATCAGCAACAGATGTTCCTTCCTTGGCTAAAAGGGATGGATTGGTGGTAAGACCGGCCAATACGCCCCAGGACGATATTTCTTTTATTTCTTCCAAATTAGCGGTATCAAGATATAATTCCATTTAAGATCCTCCGTTTCAGGCTTTTCCGTCACAGCCTAATACGTTGATAAGTTTATGCTTTACTAATTCCTTAATATTCGCCCTGGCAGGTTTCAAGTACTGACGAGGATCAAAATGTTCTGGATGTTCAGCCATATACTTACGGATAGTACCAGTCATAGCCAAACGCAGGTCGGAATCGATATTAATTTTGCATACAGCCATGGAAGCGGCTTTCCGCAGCATATCTTCGGGTACACCAATGGCGTCAGGCATATTGCCGCCGTATTCATTGATCATTTCCACATATTCAGGAATCACCGAGGAAGCGCCATGTAACACTATAGGGAATTTAGGCAATCTTTTTCCCACTTCCTCCAATATATCAAAGCGCAGCTGGGGTTTTTGGCCAGGTTTAAACTTATAAGCGCCATGACTGGTACCAATAGCAATAGCCAAAGAATCCACACCAGTACGGCTGACGAATTCTTCCACTTCCTCAGGACGAGTATAGGAAGCGTCTTTATCAGCTACGTTAACATCGTCTTCTATACCAGCCAAACGTCCCAGCTCACCTTCTACCGTTACCCCTTTATCATGGGCGTAGGCAACCACCTCAGAAGTAAGCTTAATATTATCCTCAAAGCTCATTTTACTGCCGTCTATCATGACAGAAGTAAAACCGCCGTCAATACAGGATTTACAAAGCTCAAAACTGTCACCATGATCCAGATGTAAACAGATAGGTAATCCGGTTTCTATTTCAGCTGCCTCTACCAGTTTCATTAAATAGGTGTGATTAGCGTACTTTCTGGCGCCAGCGGATACTTGTAAAATAAGCGGAGCTTTTACTTCCGCCGCAGCTTCGGTAATACCCTGAATAATCTCCATATTATTAACATTAAACGCACCGATCGCGTAACCGCCTTCATAGGCTTTCGCGAACATTTCCTTTGAAGTTACCAATGGCATACTAAACACTTCCTTTATATATTTTTTTAGTTGTCGGCGCCACAGCAGTGCGGCGCAGAGGTACATCTACCACAGTACCAATTTCAGCATCTGTATTATCAAGAGATATGACCGCTGTCTGCATTGCTATTCTGCCTATTACCGCCAGAGGCCGTTTCTCATAATAAACCACGTTATTGGGTCTTTTGCGTATAAAACCGCGTAATAATTTAAGAGCCTGACGTAGAAATATCTTAGATGTAACATTATTTAAAGGCGGCTGGATGCCAAAACCATCAGTGTAACCCACGGGAATAACCCCTAACTTCTGAGCTTTGCCCAGGGCATAGTCGCCGCCATAACCTACCTTATCTCCAGGTTTACCCTGACGGATATCAATAATACGCGCCTTGGCCTGCCAGGTAGGACGAAGATCAAGACTGCCATTTAAATAGGCGGCGGGAAATTGACCATAAAGCATGGTGCCTACACGTACGTAATCATAACGGGCTTGAGGACAAGACACCGCGGCGGCACTGTTACACAAATGGGCATCAAAATCATAACTGACTTTCTGTTTTATTAAAGATAAAGCCTCATTAAAAATGGCTATTTGTTTTTTTGTTTGGGGATGATCCTTCATTAAGGCAGTAGCAATGTGGGAAAATACCCCTGCCAGTTTTACATTCGGATATTTTGCCATTTCATCTAAAAAAGCGGAAATATCCTCAATATTTACGCCGAAGCGATTCATGCCAGTATTAACTTTTAAGTGGAAAATTGCCTCATTTTCCCCGGCGGCAGTGGATAAAGGGGCAAGACATTCCTTTTTATCCAAAGCTGGTATAATTTTATAGTCAAGCATCTTAGGATAATAAGATGGTAAAGCCGGCGTCATCATTAATATAGGCGCCTTGATACCATTTTCCCGCAGCTCCCAGGCTTCACCGCAATGGCTTACAGCCAAAAAATCAACGTCCTCAGCTTCTAAAGCCCTGGCTGTCTCCACTAGGCCATGACCATAGGCATCGGCTTTGACTACGGCCATAACGCCTTTTTTGCCACCAACTTTTTCCTTTATTTCCCGATAATTGCGGCGGATATTATCCAAATCCACCTCTATCCAAAAATCCTCATTACGACATTGGCCCATTACTTACCTCCGCCGCCTTTAAGCTTTTTCTTGAAATTAATAAACTTACGTACTCCTTTATAATAAAGAGGTTCAAAGGTTTCATATAGCTTATAGAACGTCTTATTATATATTAAATCAAATTCACCGATAAACTCTACATAATCACCGTTAAAGCCCTTTTTAAACTTATACAGCCCATAAAGAGGGTGTTCCGGCGGAACCTGACCCGGTACACCGCGGAAATCATACATAGTACAGCCATGACTTTTGGCATACTGTATCATAGTCCATTGAATAAGGTAATTAGGCATTACATTACGGTGTGCATTAGAGGAAGCACCATAAAGATACCAAGCCCGAGGTCCAAATTGCAGATAAAAAGTACCGGCTATCATTTCTCCCTCATAATAGGCGTAAAATAACTGTCCATAACCACGAGGAACCAGATAGTCATACATATCCTCGAAATAACTATATGAACGGATCAGAAATTTATCCCGCTCCGCCGTGACCTTCAGTAAGTCATAAAATTCTTTGAGCTTGGATTTATCCTCAGCTACCTCTATAGTAACACCTCTTTTGCCTGCTAATCTTAAATTATACCTGGTTTTCTGATGCATATTTTTCAGCAGTGTTTCCTCGTCGGGTCTTATATCAAGACGAAAGACATGCCGGGGCTGTATACCCTCAAAACCAGAACCAGAGCCAGGACGAACAAATCCGTATTTCTTAAAAAACTCCTGCCAGGACTCGTCATCTGAGCTAACATCAGGATCGAGCTTCAAATAAATAGCCTTACGCTCTTTGGCTATTTTACCAACTTCCTTCATGAGAAAGTCTACTGTTTCCTGATCCTCTATATCTACCACAGGACCACGGGTAGCATAAAATATAGTTTTACCCATAGGCACACTGCGCTGTAATATCGAAATAGCACCGGCGGGAACACCATCTTTGAGGATTAAGAGCCTTATAGGCTTCCATTCTCCCTTGCCTTTTATCTCACCCCATTCATAGCTTTGCAGAATATGGCCCTTCTTGGGATGATGCGCCACAAAATCATCAAACAAATCTCGCTCTTTTTCGTCAATAATCTTAGCTTCTAACAAAAGGAAGCTCCTTTCTCTATATAATGGCTTCAAAGCACTTATTTATAGTATAACGTTTTTATCGCTTTTTATAAAATAACAGTATTTCACTTACCTTCAAAGGCCGCGTCTATTAGACCCTTAAAGAGAGGATGGGGCCGGTTGGGACGGGATTTGAATTCGGGATGGAACTGACAGCCAATAAAGTAAGGATGATTCTTTAATTCTACCATTTCTACTAAGCGTCCGTCTACCGAAGTCCCCACTAAAGCTAAATCACTGTTTTCGTATTGTTCACGGTACTCATTGTTAAATTCATAACGATGGCGGTGACGTTCCTCAATTAATTCAGCGCCATAGAGCTTTCTGGGAGTGGAATCCTCTTTCAAACGGCAGGGATATAAGCCCAAACGCATGGTGCCTCCCTTATCCTCAACCTTCTTCTGCTCCGGCAGAAGGTCGATAACAGCGTGGCGGACATCAGCAAATTCAGAAGAATTAGCGTCTTTAAGACCTAATACATTGCGTCCAAACTCCACTACCGCTAACTGCATCCCAAGGCAGATACCTAAAAAAGGAAGCTTATTTTCCCGGGCATAACGAATCGCCTCTATCTTCCCTTCTATACCCCTATCGCCAAAGCCACCAGGAACAACAATGCCATGAAGACCCTCTAATTTAGAAGCCACATTATCGGCGGTAACTTCCTCAGAATTTATCCAGTCAATTTTTACGTCAATGCGACGGTCAAAACCAGCGTGACGCAAAGACTCTACAATACTCAAATAAGCGTCATGTAAGGATACATATTTACCTACGATACCTATGGTAATCTCATGCTCAGGATGTTTGATCTTGTCCACCATGGCCCGCCATTCACTCAGATCCGCCTCCCGGCACTGAATGTTGAGTTTCTTGACGACTATGTCATCCATCTTCTCATCCAATAAGTTGAGAGGAACCTCATAGATGGTATCAGCGTCTACTACCTGAATAACAGCTTCCTTCTCTATATCGCAGAAAAGAGATATCTTTTCCTCCATTTCTGCGGTCATTCGTTCCTCTACCCGGCAGGCTATGATATCAGGATGAATACCTATTCCCTGCAGGTCATGGACGCTATGCTGGGTAGGCTTGGTTTTTGCCTCACCAGAAGCATGAAGCAAAGGCACTAAAGTAGCGTGGATATATAAAACATTCTCCTTACCCACTTCTCGTTTCATCTGACGTATAGCTTCCAAAAAAGGCTGAGATTCTATATCCCCTACCGTACCGCCGATTTCCGTAATAATGACGTCAACATCATTTTCACGGGAAGGACGGATTATGCGTTCCTTTATCTCATTGGTAATATGGGGAATCACCTGAACAGTGCCGCCTAAATAATCCCCCCGGCGTTCCTTCTTAATAACCGCGTCATAAACTTTACCGCTGGTTACGTTATTATTCTTTGTTAAATTATTATCTATAAATCTTTCGTAATGGCCTATATCCAAATCTGTTTCGGCGCCGTCATCGGTAACAAATACCTCACCATGCTGATAGGGACTCATTGTACCTGGATCCAAATTTATATAGGGATCAAACTTTTGACTTATTACCTTTAAACCACGGTTCTTTAGTATGCAGCCTAAAGACGCCGCTGTTATACCTTTTCCCAAAGAAGATACAACGCCACCGGTAACAAATATGTATTTGGTCATCATAAATATATCCTCCTGTTAACTTATATGGACAGTTCTGCTCTTTTAGATTAAACATCGCAAAAGACTATTTGCTCTATCTATTGTCCAATGATAGATTTCACATTTCCTCTGGAGCGTTAACTCCTAAAATACCTAAACCATTAGCAATGGCTATAGCAGTAGCTTTAGCCAAACCCAATCTGGCATTGCGTAAAGGTTCTTCACCATCTACGACCCTGCACTGACGATAAAAACTATGGAAGGCAGATGCCAAATCATGTAAATATGGACAAAGGCGGTGAGGCTCCAGACTTTCCGCTGCTGAAGCTATTTCCTCCGGCAATTCCGCTAACTTATGTATCAGTGCCAATTCCTCCGCTTTAACTAAAACACTGTAATCCACTTTGGCAAAGTCAGGCAAAACAAAGCCTTTCGCCTGAGCCTGCCGTAAAATACTGCAAATACGGGCGTGAGCATACTGCACATAAAATACAGGATTATCTGAAGTTTTGGATTTAGCCAGATTCAGATCAAAATCCATAGCGCTGTCAGGGTTGCGCATAACAAAAAAATACCTGGCCGCGTCATAACCCACGTCATCAATTAATTCCTCTAAAGTAACGTATTCACCGGTACGTTTTGACATTTTGACTACTTCACCGTCACGCATAAGACGGACCAACTGCATAAGTATTACCGTAAGTTTATCAGGATCATAGCCGAAAAGCGAAACAGCTCTCTTCATTCTGGCTACATGACCATGGTGATCCGCGCCCCAAATATTTATGACGCGGTCAAAGCCGCGCTGGAACTTATCACGATGATAGGCTATATCAGCGGCGAAATAAGTAGGGATACCATTAGCCCGCACTAAAACGTCATCTTTATCCTCTAAATTTACATGTTCTCCCTTTTCTGGCTTCTTTTCATTACTGTCACTGCCTCGTTCCGCTTTGAGAAGAACAGCTCCGTCTTTTTCATAAGCATAACCCTTTTCTAAAAGATAATCTACGGCAGCCCGCACTTTCCCGGAATCATGCAAGGTACGTTCAGAATACCAAACATCAAAATTCACGCCGTAAAGACCCATGACCTCTTTAATGGACGCCAATTTTTCCTTTAAGGCATAATCACAAAGCTCAGCTTCCCTTTCCGGGGCGGGTTTATTTATAAGAGCGTCACCATATTCGTCTATGTAATGCTTAGCTGTGGCGGTAATATCATTACCATGATAGCCGTCCTCAGGAAAAACAGTATCAATTCCTAAGAGCTGACAAAAACGTGCGTCCAGGGATTTGCCTAAAAGGATTATCTGATTGCCCGCGTCGTTAATATAGAACTCTTTTTCTACCTGATAACCAGCGGCCTTGAGTAAATTCGCTAATGAATCGCCAATGGCTCCGCCTCTGGCGTTACCCATGTGCAGCAAACCTGTAGGATTAGCACTGACAAATTCTACTTGTACTTTTTCACCCTGTCCTAAATCAACATGGCCATAGCCGGCACCCATTTTATGTATAGCACCGGGAACCTGATAAAGCCAGTCCGTATTGAGAAAAAAATTGATAAAGCCGGCTCCAGCCACTTCCGCAGCGGCTATATAGGAACCGGTGGTATCTAAATTAGAAAGTATGATTTCAGCTATTTTTCTGGGAGCCATACGAGCCTCTTTAGCCATAACCATGGCTGTGTTAGCGGCAAAATCTCCGTGTTCTTTTTCTCTGGGAATTTCTATATTGAAGTTGGGAACTTCAGAAAAAGACAACTCTCCCTTATCCTTAGCTAAGGTAAGAGCCTGTACTAAACGACTTCTAATATTCTCTCTAATTGTTTCGATGAATCTCATGACCCCTCCGTCTGTCTTTGTTTTCCACGCTGAAAAACTCGCCCTGAGCCGAAACTATTAACCAATCCGCTTAGGCAAGGCAAGTTTTTATTTATTATATCATAAACTATGGGAAAGCACAAAGAAAATATTGATCATTTCGCGGTTTTTTCCGAAAATTTTATATAATCTTACTAATAAAAAATACCTGCCTTTTTCACCAGTATTTTTGACATTTTATCTTGACATATACCTCATTATTTAATAAAATTTTATGAAAGCCTATTTTAATTAATAATACGGAGACGATATATAATGAAAAAAGTTTTACCCTTCTCCCACGAATTTCTCGAAGCAATGCTGGAAAAATATCCAACTCCATTTTATATTTATGATGAACGGGCCATAAAGGAAAATGCCCGTAATTTTTTTGAGGCCTTCCGTGACTTTCCGGCCTTTCAGGAGTTTTTCGCGGTAAAAGCCACTCCCAATCCCTCTATACTCAAGCTGTTTTTAGATGAGGGCTGCGGTGTTGACTGTAGTTCGCTGGCAGAATTATGCCTGGCTGAAAAGGTAGGCTTTAAAAAAGAAAATATTTTTCTCACCTCTAATGACACCCCCGCTGTAGAATTCCAAAAAGCCAAAGAATTAGGGGCTATTATAAATTTAGATGATATAAGCCATATCCCCTTTTTAGAAAAAGAAGTCGGTATTCCGGAAAAAATATGCTGCCGCTATAATCCCGGACCTTTGCGTACCGGCAACTCTATTATCGGCAATCCAGTAGAAGCTAAATACGGCTTTACCAGGGAACAAATTATAGAAGGTTTTAAGATACTGCGGGAAAAAGGCGTTAAAAAATTTGCCATTCATACCATGGTCGCCTCAAACGAACTCAATATTGACTACTTCTTCGAAACAGCCAGAATGATGTTTGATTTCGCCGGCGAAATCAAGGAAAAACTGGATATAGATTTAAATACCATTAATTTAGGGGGTGGTTTAGGCATACCCTACTATCCCGATGAAAAATCTATTGACTTGAATACCCTGGCTAAGGGCGTCATGGAATTATATAAGGAAAAAATCGTTGATAAAGGATTATATCCCTCTAAAATCGCTTTTGAAAGCGGACGTATGATGACTGGCCCCTATGGCTATCTGGTAACAAAAATGATACATAAAAAAGAAATCTATAAAGACTACGCTTGCTTAGACGCCTGTATGGCCGATCTTATGCGGCCGGCTCTTTACGGAGCCTATCACCATATAACCGTAATAGGCAAAGAGGAAGAACCCCGAACCTTTAAATATGATGTTGTCGGTTCACTCTGCGAAAATAATGACAAATTTGCCATCGACCGCTATTTGCCTAAATTGGAAGTAGGCGATATTTTAGTATTTCACGACGTAGGAGCTCATGGCCACGCCATGGGATTTAACTACAACGGTAAGCTTAGACCAGCGGAAGTACTGTGGCAGGGCGGCAAGGAAAGCCGTTTGATCCGCCGCGCCGAAACATTAGAAGATTATTTCGCCACGCTGAATATATAACCAGACGCATAAAATCCGCAAAAGGTGAAATAATTACAAAGATTGTAATTTTTTATGTTTATTCAGCAAAAACCTTCCAATTCACTATGAATTGTGTTATAAACAAGATGTAAGGAGGTCGATGAGATGTTAGAATTAAAAAATGTCTGCTGGCAGGTTAACGATGAACAGGGTCAGACAGATATTATTGATAATATATCCCTCACCTTGGATGATAATAGATTATATGTAGTCACCGGTCCCAACGGCGGCGGTAAAAGTACCTTGGCTAAACTGATTATGGGTATCTTAGAGCCAACAGCGGGACAAATATTATTTAACGGTCAGGATATCACCCATATGCCAATAACGGAAAGGGCTAAATTACAGATAGGCTACGCTTTCCAGGCACCGCCGGTTTTTAAGGGCATAAAAGTATCAGAACTGCTTACCTTGGCAGCTGGGGATAAAAAAATCAAACCCATGCAAATACTATACGACGTTGGACTCTGCGCCGGGGAATATATCAATAGGGAAATGGACTCAGGCCTTTCCGGCGGTGAGTTAAAACGTATTGAAATAGCTACAATTTTAGCCCGGGATTTAAAACTCGCCCTCTTCGATGAACCGGAAGCCGGCATAGATCTTTGGAGCTTCCAGCGCCTGGCTGAAACCTTCGGTAATATGCATAAAAACAGTAAAATGACGCTGCTGATTATTTCCCATCAGGAACGTATTATGGAATTGGCTGATGATATTATCGTTATAGAAAACGGCAAGATCAAAGATATTACAGATAAAGACTCTTTCCTGGCGGGACTAACTAAGGAATCAGACTGCGGCTGCGGTGAAACC
>CAWVFN010000031.1:0-21539 GCA_963928475.1 Bacillota bacterium | reverse complement strand
GTTACCCTACTGCAGCAAGCCCGCAATAACGAAAATGATGAGTTCGAGAATATATATCCCAGCTTTGCCAATATCGCCGCTGATGAAGGATATCCTGATATAGCCGCTCACTTCAGGGAAATAGCAAAGATTGAGAAAACCCACGGTGACCGCTTTGAGTATTTCGCAGACCTGCTTTCCTCTGGCAATCTCTTCGTCTCACAAGTGCAGACTGGCTGGATGTGCCTAAACTGCGGTCATATTGTGGAAAGCACTCAGGCACCGGCTGTTTGTCCAGTATGCTCCCATAATCAGGGATATTTTATTTCTTTGGCTTTGGCGCCATTTACTCAAAGTTGTTAAAAATAATTCATCTTTAAACTTGCCCAATAGTACAACCGGCCAATAGAGGCCAAATAATGGGATAATATCAAGTTCTTAAGTATCTCTAAACAAAGAACAGCTCCTGTAGATACAGGAGCTGTTCTTTATTTTGCTTTTTATTTAATATCAGTTGCCTGGAAACTATGGGGCAATAATTCAGATAAGGTATAAAGAGAATAATTATCACGGCTCTTGGCCACAATGATCTCAAAATCAGGACCACAGAACTCCGCCATTACTTGACGGCAAAGGCCACAAGGGAAAATAAACTTATCGCCGACAATCTTGGATTCCTCGGCGCCTACTAAAGCGATAGCCGTAAACTTATTGTAACCTGCGGCCAAAGCGGAATAAAAAGCTACCCGCTCCCCACAAATCGTGGCTCCAAAAGAAGCGTTTTCAATGTTACAGCCAGTAAAAATTTCTTCTTCCTCGGTAATAAGAGCCACTCCCACCGTAAAATGAGAATAAGGAGCGTAAGACCTTTCCCTGGCCTCCATGGCATTATCTATAAGTTCAGGAATATTCATTATAATCTTCCTCATCTATATTTATTTTAACAGGCTTACGCCTTTACTTGTACCTAATCTGTCAGCGCCAGCCAGCAAAAAAGCTTCCATTTCAGCAACAGAATTGATGCCGCCCGCCGCTTTTATTTTTACGGTTTCCGGAAGATGTTCCTTAAACAAACGAACATCATCTAATAGGGCACCGCCACTACCAAAACCAGTAGAAGTCTTTATATAATCGCCTTTACCCTCATAAACGCATTGACATAGTTCTATCTTTTCCGATTCCGTAAGATAACAGGTCTCTACTATGACTTTAAGAATACCAACACCCGATTCTTCTTTTACTGCGGCTATTTCGTTAATTATCTGGCTATAGCGCCTGTTTTTTACCATCCCTATATTTATAACCATATCTACTTCGTCAGCGCCGTTTTTAACCGCTTCTCGACTTTCAAAAACCTTTGCCCCCGTGGTAGCGTAACCTAAAGGAAAACCAACCACCGTACCAATATTTAAACCGGGAAATGCTGACGCCGCCGCTGACACATAAGAGGGAGGTATACAAACGGAAGCCGTACCATACCGCACAGCCTCATCGCAGAGAACTGAGATTTCCGCCCAGGCAGCGTCGGGTCTCAATAATGTATGATCTATACAGGCTAAAATACTGTCTTTGTCCACTGTATCACCTTATAAGTATCTGTTTTTACACCGAAATTATACCACATAACCAATTAAAAGAAAATATTTTATAGCTACTATCGTCTTTACTCTGTTTTTTCCATCAAGATCTGATGATCTACTAAAGCCATTTCCTTAATAACGGCCTTTACATTCTTTTTCCGGCCAAAAATATCCTGAAGCATTAAACCATCCTCTGTAGGCACTATCTTATCTACTGACTCCAAAAAAAGTTCATATTCACCACCGTCTTTATCTTTTAAATAAGCGTTGGCTTCACACATTTTATTACACCTCCAAATAATAAAAAGGCGCACGAAATTATCGTACGCCTCCATGGCTCTTTAATATGACTTCTGTCACTGTTAACTTAATTATAATGCTCAGAAAAGGTTTGTCAATGGAAATTTTTGTTCTTCTTCTCAGCCGCTATCGGAATAAAACCTTCTCCCAGGGCTTCAGCGGCATGAACTACTACCACAAAAGCAGTGGGATCCACTTCATTGACAACGCTCCTTAAAGAACTTAACTCAGCAGGCAGAATAACTGAAAATAAAATATCCTTATCTAAACCCTTATACCCGCCTTTGGCTTTGATTACTGTAATACCTCGGGGGATATTATCATACAAGACATTCTTGATGTCCCCGGCTTTATCACTGATTATAAAAACGCCTTTGGCCGAACTTGTTCCCTCTTGGACAAAATCTACTATCCTTGTACAAATAAACACGGCTAATATACCGTATAATATCAGATTTACATCAAAAATAATGCCGGAAAGAGCTATAACAAGGCCATCAGCTAAGAATAAGCCTGTACCAAGCTTCCAGCCAAAATAATGACGGCATATGGCAGCCGCTAAATCCGTACCCCCGCTGGTTGCTCCAAAACGAAAGATCAAACCCATCCCTAAACCTGTAATTAGGCCGCCGTAAAGAGCTGACAATAAAGGATCCGGTGAAAAGGGCGCGGAAAATAAAAAATTAAAAATTTGCAGGAAAAAAGCCATTAACAAAGCAGCGGCAAAAGTTTTAGCTAAAAATCTAAAACCAAAAAGAGAAAAAGACCAGATAAACAAAGGGATATCTATAGCAATGACCAATATCCCTATGGGCAGCCCCGTTAAATGATAAAAAATTGTAGCTAAACCACTAGTACCGCCGGCAACTATGCGGTGAGGGACCAAAAAACCAGCTAAACCAAAGGCTGTAATAGCACTCCCGATAATTATACCTATATTCCTAATATATTGTTTCTGTTCCCATTCTCTAAAATTTATTATACCCATGTTAATATTATGGCAAAAAATAGATTTTTCATGCAAAATATCATTTACAGTATCAACATTTTATGTTAAAATTTAATGTTAGTAAATTAAGTTTAATATTTATAATTATACAAACCATAAAGGAGAGAAAAACATGGCAGAAAAAGTTGTTTTAGCTTATTCCGGCGGCTTGGATACAACCGCCATTATACCCTGGCTGAAAGAAAATTATAATTATGATGTAATATGCGTATGTATAGACGTGGGACAAGAAAGTGAGCTGGAAGGCCTAGAAGAAAGAGCAAAACTCTCCGGCGCGGCAAAATTGTACATTCTCGATGTGGTAGACGAATTTGTTGACGAATATGTGATGCCCTGTGTTAAAGCTAACGCGGTATACGAAAATAAATACTTGTTAGGTACCTCTATGGCACGTCCCCTTATTGCCAAAAAATTAGTGGAAATAGCGAAAAAAGAAGGCGCTGTTGCTATATGCCACGGCGCTACCGGCAAAGGTAACGATCAGGTACGCTTTGAGCTGGGGATCAAGGCCTTGGCGCCTAACATAAAAATTATCGCTCCCTGGCGCTGCAACGATACCTGGAAAATGGACTCCCGGGAGGCGGAAATAGAATATTGTCATCAACACGGTATTGACCTGCCCTTTTCCGCCGACAGCAGCTACAGCAGAGACAGAAACCTCTGGCATATCAGCCACGAGGGATTGGAATTAGAAGATCCTGCCGCTGAGCCTAATTATGAACATCTTTTGGTTTTAGGCGTCACACCGGAAAAAGCCCCTGAAGAAGGCGAATATGTTACTATGACCTTTGAAAAAGGACATCCCACTTCCATAAATGGTAAAGCCATGAAAGCTTCGGATATAGTAAAAGAACTTAACCGTCTCGGCGGCAAACACGGTATCGGTATCGTGGATATTGTGGAAAACAGGGTAGTAGGCATGAAATCCAGAGGCGTTTACGAAACCCCCGGCGGTACTATTCTTATGGAAGCCCATACCCAGTTAGAAGAACTTATTTTAGACAGAGCCACCTTAAATGTCAAAAAGGATATTGCCAATAAATTCGCTGACGTGGTTTACGAAGGAAAATGGTTCACACCGCTTCGTGAAGCACTACAAGCCTTTGTGGAATCTACCCAGCAGTATGTCACTGGTGAAGTTAAATTTAAACTCTATAAAGGCAATATTATAAAGGCTGGTACCACCTCTCCCTACTCTCTTTACAGTGAATCTTTGGCCAGCTTTACTACTGGCGATCTCTATGACCATCATGACGCCGAAGGATTTATCAACCTCTTCGGATTGCCCCTGAAGGTCAGAGCTATGGTCATGGAACAAGAAAAAAAATAAGATAAATCCTATAAAATTGTAGAAAATCAGTACTCCGGGTCCAGAGAATGTTCTCTTACCCGGAGTCTTTTCCTTTAAGCCGCTAAATATTATATGCCTTAGACTGTTACATAAAAACAAAACATACCTAACCTTAGAAAATACACTAAAACTTTTACCTTCAATAAAACATCTTTAAAATCAGACAACAAAGATTAAATCTCCAGATCCTATTGCGTCAGCCTTATCTATAATTATTAAACATATGGAAAAAATTAACTATAAAACAACGGCAATAGTTGACAAAAATAACTAAAAATAAAAATTCAAATTTTATGCTTGCAAAAAACAAATTTTTATGATAAAGTATTAACCGTTATATGACTGACGGAAGTGGAACATAAACCACAGGGAGTATAACGAGATAATGCCGACCGTCTGGGCACCTTACCCGAGGGCTGGCTTTTTTTATGCCTAAAATATAAGCCGCTCTGGGTAAACACAAAAATAGTGTGATGGAGAGGAGACAAAAAATGTTAGATCCAAGAAAAAACAAAGACTGGCAAATTGCCGCCGACGCTGAAAGCCGTTTACCCAGCGTTGAGACTTTTAGAGAAAATATGGGGCTAAAACCAGAAGAAATAATACCCTACGGCAGAACCCCAAAACTCGATTTCCTAAAGGTAATGGAACGGCTGAAAGATAAACCAGACGGTAAATATATCGAAGTAACGGCAATTACACCTACCCCTTTAGGCGAAGGCAAATCAACAACGGCCTTAGGACTCATCCAAGGATTAGGCAAACGCGGTGTTAATGTGGGCGGCTGTTTAAGACAGCCCTCGGGCGGACCGACAATGAATATAAAAGGTACTGCCGCTGGCGGCGGCAACGCCCTGCTTATACCCATGACAGAATTTTCCCTGGGCCTCACTGGCGATATCAATGATATCTCCAATGCCCATAATTTAGCCATGGTAGCTCTTACAGCCAGAATGCAGCACGAAAATAACTACGATGACGCCAAACTGGCTGAACGTGGTCTAAAACGTTTAAATATAGATCCGAAAAATATTGAAATGGGTTGGGTTATGGATTTTGCGGCCCAGGCCTTAAGAAATATTGTCATAGGCATGGGCGGCCCCAAGGACGGCTTCTTAATGGAATCTAAATTTGGGATCACTGTAAGCTCGGAACTTATGGCTATCCTGGCTGTAGCTAAGGATTTGGCAGACCTGCGGCAACGATTAGCCAATATCATCGTAGCCTATGATAAAGAAGGAAATCCTATCACCACCGCTGATTTAGAGGTAGACGGAGCCATGTGCGCCTGGATGCGGAATACTATCAATCCTACCCTCTGCTATACTGTGGAACATCAACCTTGTCTTGTCCACGCCGGCCCCTTTGCAAATATTGCTATAGGTCAATCCTCTATCATAGGTGATCGCATGGCTCTAAAACTTTTTGATTACAATGTCACCGAAAGTGGTTTTGCCGCCGACATAGGCTTTGAAAAATTCTGGAATGTCAAGTGCCGCTTATCTGGCTTAAAACCAGACGTATCAGTACTGGTCTGCACTATCCGGGCTCTTAAAATGCACGGCGGCGGCCCCAATGTCTATCCTGGCCGTCCCTTACCTGACGAATACACCAAAGAAAATCTGGGACTTCTGGAAAAGGGACTGGAAAACCTCATTCATCACATTAAAACTGTACAAAAATCCGGGATTAAACCTGTGGTTTGTATTAACTCTTTCTATACTGATACCGACGCAGAAGAACAACTCATACGCCGTACCTGTGAAGCCATGGGCGTCCGCTGCGCCAAAAGCGAACACTGGCTTTCCGGCGGCGAAGGAGCCCTTGAGTTAGCTGACGCGGTAGTAGCGGCGGCAGAAGAAAAATCCCAATTAGAATTCCTTTATCCTCTTGATATGCCCCTCCGTCAAAGGGTTGACAGAATAGCTAAAGAAGTATACGGCGCTGATGGCGTTGATTGGTCTCCTTTAGCTGAAGAAAAGGCGAAAGCCTTTGAAGCAAATCCTAAATACAATGACTTCGCCACTATGATGGTAAAAACCCACTTAAGCCTCTCTCACGATCCTACCCTGAAAGGTGTACCCCACAATTGGCGTCTGCCTATCCGTGACGTATTAGTCTACGGCGGCGCTAAATTCCTGTGCCCGGTAGCAGGTTCTATCAGCCTGATGCCTGGAACTTGCTCCGATCCGGCTTTCCGCCGTATTGACGTTGACACCGCTACCGGTGAGGTTAAAGGTTTATTCTAAAAAAGGAAAAACAACGCGGTCTTCTTGCCCGCGTTGTTTTTTTATTTAGCTATCATGTAAATTTTATATACATCATCTTCTGTCAGTATCTTGACTTTTCCCAGAGTACGCTGCTTATAAAAACAGCTCTTCTCCGCCATTTCCTGAGCTTGATCCTGGGTAAGATCTATGCCCAGCTCCTTAATGGAAGTTGGCATATCTATGGAACGATAGAAATCTTCCATGGCCTCAATACCTTTTAAACCCACAGAAAGAGCATCGCCATTATCTGTAATACCCATGACTTTAACGGCAAAGGAAGCGAATCTTTCCGGCCTGGCGGATATGACATATTTAGCCCAACTTCCCCAAATTGATGCCAAACCAGCTCCATGTGCCACATTAAACATACCGCTTAATTCATGTTCCATTTGATGGGTAGCCCAATCACCGCCGTCTGTACCGCAGCCGGTAAGGCCGTTATGAGATAAGCTGCCAGCCCACATAACCTCGGCTCTGGCTGCGTAATTGTCCGGCTCCCTTTTTAAAATAAGAGCCTGCTTCATTACTGTCCGTAACAGATGTTCACTCAAGCCATCTGTCAGCTCCATATTACCGCCGCTGTTGAAATAACGCTCCATCGTATGCATCATAATATCCACACAGCCACATGCAGTTTGGTAAGCTGGTAAGGTCATAGTAAGCTCCGGATTCATCACGGCAAATTTTAAACGGCTGAGATCATCACCATAACCACGTTTCAATAAGCCTTCATCTTTAGTAATAACTGAGGAATTACTCATCTCAGAACCAGCAGCGGCAATAGTCAGTATGGCTCCTAAAGGCAAACAACCCTTAGCTTTTCTCTTGCCCTCATAAAAATCCCAAAGATCCTCTTCATTAGCTACTCCGTACCCAATAGCTTTAGCGGAATCAATAACACTGCCGCCGCCAACAGCCAATATAAAATCAACCTTTTCCCGGCGGCAAATATCAACACCACAATAAACCAGAGATAATAAGGGATTGGGTACTACTCCACCTAAAACAACATAGTCTATGCCAGCGTCTGTCAGAAATTTATAGATGCGGCCTAAAAGACCGGATTTTTCCGCACTACCGCCGCCGTAATGCACCAGAATTTTCTTATAACCGCCTTCTTTAATTAATTTAGCCACTTCATTTTCAGCACCCCGGCCAAAAACTACCTTTGTCGGCGTATAATAGGTAAAATCGTACATAACAACAGCCTCCTTTTAATTATTCTACCATGTTTGCTTCTTCACTTAAAGATAAAAAACAAAACAAACAAAAAGACGGAGCTTTGTTCTCTCCGTCTTATAAAGGTATAACCTGAATATTCAACTGGTCGGAGCGACACGACTTGAACGTGCGGCCTCTACCACCCCAAGGTAGCGCTCTAGCCAAACTGAGCTACGCCCCGAACATTAAAAAGTATACTACTTTAGAAAATAAAAGTCAATATTAAAATATCCTAAAAATCGGAAATTTTATTAACTCAGCCTTCCTCACTAAGGCCAAAACCATGATGCAAGGCCCGTACCGCTCTCACCATGTCACTCTCTTCTATAGCTACGGAAACCTTAATTTCAGAAGTAGCAATCATTTCAATATTAATGTCCTCCGCCGCTAAAATATCAAACATCTTAGCCGCTACACCTGGGTTTGTGATCATCCCAGCCCCAACAATAGATACTTTGGATATTTTATCCATGTAAGCGGTTTCATTAGCGTGGAGCTCCCACTTCATTTCCTCCATGATACTCTTGGTCTTATTGAGATCATCGGCACTGACAGTAAAGGTAATTTTATTCTTATTTTTACGCTGAGCAGCCTGAATAATCATATCCACATTAACGTGTTCCCTGGCTAAAGCGTTAAAGATCATAGCGGCAGTACCAGGTTTATCAGGAACGTCAAAAATAGAAACCTTAGCTACATTACGGTCAAAGGCTATACCGGAAACCGCCATCTGCTTTTCCATCATCTTGCCGGAAATCTCCTCTACCATGGTGCCTTCGTTATGATTAAAACTGGAACGCACATGGATCTTGACTTTAGAATCCTTGCCAACCTCAACACAGCGGGGATGTAAAACACCGGCCCCTAAAGTAGCCAGTTCCAGCATTTCGTCATAGGATATCTTCTCAATTTTATGCGCCTTTTCTTCTACCCTGGGATCTGTGGTATATACACCGTCAACATCAGTAAATATTTCGCAAAAATCAGCGTTTAATGCGGCGGCTAAGGCTACAGCAGTGGTATCTGAACCACCCCGGCCTAAGGTTGTGATTTCGCCGTCAGCGGTAACCCCCTGAAAACCAGCGACAATAACTATCTTCTTTTTAGCTAACTCGGCTTCGATACGCTTAGGGTCTATGCTCATAATCTTAGCCTTGGATGCTACCCCTTCAGTGTAGATACCTGCCTGCCAGCCAGTAAAGGAAACAGCTTCATAACCCATAGAAATCAAAGCCATGGATAAAAGAGATATAGTCTGCTGTTCTCCTGTAGCCAGCAGCATATCCATTTCCCGCTCTGGAGCGTTATCATTAAGCTCTTTAGCAAGATCTATTAAATGATCCGTAGTATCTCCCATTGCTGATACTACCACTACCATATCGTTACCAGCGTCATAATTTTCCGCTACCCTTTTGGCTACACGGCGAATACAAGTGGGATCCGCCACAGAACTACCGCCAAACTTTTGCACTATCAATGACATCGTGAATTCACCTCAAAATCTTTTACTGTACAATTATCGCAAATTTAACAGTCTTCTACTCTTATTATATTATTTATACCATAAACAGCGTCACTCAGTTTCAATTCTTTTTTCGCCCGTAAAAACTTACCTTCTTCCACTTTATGGGTTACTAAAATCAAAGTGGCTATATGCTCTTTGCCACTGGGACTAGGCTCCTGAACTACAGAAGCTATACTTACACCATGTTTGCCAAAAATTGTGGCAATGGAAGCTAATACACCAGGACTGTCGTTGACTTCCATACGCAGGAAAAACTTTGAAACAAAATCTTTCTGGGTTCTGATCTTCTTCTGCTGATAGCAGGTACAGCCTCTGGTACCCTCTATACCATGGGCAATATCAGAAGCTACAGCACAAATATCGCCAACTATAGCACTGCCGGTAGGCAGATCACCGGCGCCGCGTCCATAGAACATTGTTTGTCCCACAACATCACCGTCGACAAAAACAGCATTAAAGGTATCGTTAACTGAAGCTAATGGATGGTTGGTGGGAATCATCACTGGATGCACCCTGGCCTCTATTTCACCATTTTCCTCCTTGGCAATACCTAATAACTTTATTAAATAGCCTAATTTACGAGCCGCTTCTATATCGTCAGCCGTGATCTTCTCGATGCCTTCCACATAGACATCATCCAAAGTAACCCTGCTGTTATAAGCTATTGAAGCTAAAATGGCAACTTTCCGCGCCGCGTCCCAGCCCCCGACATCAGCGGTGGGATCAGATTCGGCGTAACCCAATTCCTGAGCCTCTCTTAAAACAGACTCAAAATCTATACCTTCCCTATACATACGGGTAAGAATATAATTTGTTGTACCATTAACTATACCCATAATACTGTCGAAATGGTTGGCTATGAGATCTGACTTAAGCACCTCTATTATCGGGATACCGCCGGCGACAGAAGCCTCAAAACGCAAATCCACACCCTTTTCCGAAGCCGCGTTCAATAACTCCTTACCATGGATAGCCATAAGATCCTTGTTGGCGGTAACTATATTTTTACCAGCAGCAATGGCTTTTAAAATAAAATCTTTGGCTATAGTTGTGCCGCCAATAACTTCCACAACAATATCCAGACCTTCCGCAGCTAAAAACTCATTTATATCATCGGTAACCATATCACCGGCTAAACCCAAAGCGGCTAAATCATCCTTGGCTTTAGCGGTATTTTTTTCCAAAACGGAGATTAAGCGCAAGTCGCTTTTGGTACGAATGGAAAGAACATCCTGATTTTTTACTAATATGGTAGCGGCGCCGTAGCCTACGGTACCTAAGCCCATGATGCCTATACCTATAGATTTCATATTTTTTCTCCTAAATTTGAATTATGCATATAATTGCACACAATATAGATTTTATCAAAAAGAATTTCCTTTTGCAATAAGATATGATGATATTCTTTAAAATTATTGTCTTATTACCCCTTAAGTTCTTGCAACTTGACAATAAAAATATATAATATAATTAAGAAGAGGAAATAATATAGGTTAGCCCTATAAGAATAAAGGAGTGTTACTATGGAAGATACAGCGAAAAAAATTACCGCTCTCCTTGACCATCTGGTTCATCATAATGAGCACCATGCCGAGGAAATAGGGGAGTTGGCAGCGTCAGCAAGGGAAATAGGCAAGGATAATGCCGCCGCCCTTATTGAAGAAGGCGTCAAAGCTATGGAAGAATCCAACAAAAAACTGAGAGAAGCCTTGGAGATTTTAAAATAATCCATACTTAAGGAGGAATTTTTATGTGCTTAGCCAAAATATGCACCAGTGACAACACTCAGGAATTCTTGGCAGACAGCATTACCTCATTGCGCCAAACCCCCGAAGAAGTCATCGTGACTACTCTCTTCGGCGAGGAAAAGGCTATAAAAGGACATGTCTTGACCATTGATTTTACTGACTCCGTAATTACCGTAGAAAAACCCTGAGGATATATAAACCGCCCTATTTTAGGGCGGTTTTTGCATATCGCAGACAAAAAATGAGGCAGGTTGAAACCTGCCCCTATTTAATTATACTGTTCATAAAATATGGCTAACATTTTAGCGCCTTCAGCTCTGGTAGTATAATTTTTGGGTTTAAACATAAATATACCATTATCTTTATAGCCGTTAATTATACCAGCTTTAAACATAAACTCCACACTCTCTAAGGCATAATCACTGATGGAATCCACATCACTGAAATCAGAAGATACACCGCTGTCCCCAAGTTCAATTCCTTCCGTTACACTGAAACGATACAGCATTGTCACAAAATCCTGCCTGGTGATAGGGTCATTGGGACCGAATTCCTCAAAGTTTATACCTGTAGTCACCGAATTTTCCCAAGCCCAATTTACATATGGAGTATACCAGTCGTCTTTCTCCACATCCTTAAAATAGGAATATCCTTTATACTTATCTATGTTCGCCCCTTTAATAACGCACAGCATCTTGACAAGCTGAGCCCTGGTCAAATTATCGCCGGGAGCGAAAGTATCAGCGGTAATACCATTGATCACACCAAGATAAACCAAATTATAAATGTATTTTTTGGCCCAAATATAGTTATTCAAATCAGTAAAGTTTATAAAGCTCACAGTATAATCATGAGGGAACCGCAAAAGATTAGGACATTTCTCGCCGCCTGGCAGGGTAATACCCTGATTATAACGTCTTATGGATACGCTATGCTCACCGCCGGCGGCAAAAGCCACCGGAACCACTATTTTCCCATTATTATCAGTCAAATACCTTTTTCCGTCCCAATATACTAAAGCACCGGCTAAGGGAGCTTTTTCTACATGCTGCCACTGACTGTCATCTCCGCTATAAGTAAAATAAACAGAAATACTGTTATCCTCATTGATCTGAATATAGAGTGAAGGAAAGGCTTTGCGCATATCACCATAGTAAAGCACTAAGCTGTCTCCGTTTTTCAACTCTGCATTCTTAGTATCATTATCTACGGGCACGCCGTTAATACCATAAGACCAGCCTATATAGACACCGTTTATCCGCATCTCCTCATAACCGTCTATAACGGTGAAATAACAATAATCCTCAAAACACTCAAACTTGATATTACTATCCTTTAAGGCGGCAGTAAATGCAGAGGCGGCAGTTACTTTACCATTATCCGAAGCCTTAACACTATAGTCACTCAGTTCAAGAATTGTATTCTCAGGCCCCTCTACCCTTATATCAACTTTAACAGAAGCCGCTAAAATGCCTTCAGCGAATACCCCCAAAAAAGAAAAAGAAAGAATAAGAGCAATACCAAACAATAATACTTTTTTCATTTTACCACCATTTCCCTAAATATAATCAGCATGAGGCAGCAGCCACATTACTTAAAGTAAGCACCGACACACCTAAAGCAGTTGATAAGGTAATTTTACCAGCCAGTATCATTTCTGTATCCAAGGATATATTCTGTTCCCTCTGCCGGCTGCTGAGGGACATTATAAGCAGTGAACCGGATAAAATTAAAGCCTGAGACTTGGAAAGCTTTAATAATCCTACAGCCTTTTCAGCCTTGAGATAGTCTACAATTTCCTCTATAGATAAAGCTATATTATAGGCAGAATCAGGATACATTACCATTATACCCAAAAAAGGCAGTTCCTGACGAATACCATACTTCAAACCAGCAGCCTGAAGATAGTCATAAATATCTAACGCTTTTTGACTTTTCACCTCTGGACGCTCGTTGATTAATGACAAAATATAACTTAAGGCCAAAACCGACTCCTTTTTCTTAAAGCGACCGCTAAGAAAATCATAACAGCGGCAGGCATCATTACATGCCTCCTCTACATTTAAATCGCTGGCAGCCATCAATATCGCTAAACCATATTCCTTCTCCGTCAGCCTTATCTTACTATTTTCCTTCATAGTATCAAAAAACATCTTGGCGCGACGGGCTAAAACCGGCGTACTATGTCCGCTATTATGCGCAGCAACAAATAAAGAAGGCAATACTGTATAGTGAGAACGCTTAAATCCTTCATTACGCAATGCTTCCTCAAAACCAAGGGCTTTTTTTAATACTGTGGATGAATTGCGGGAGGAAGCCAGCACAGAGGCGGCAGGAAGGGAGAATACTGATCTAAATCTCGAGGTTATACCTACATTATCCTTTATTAGCTGCCGCATACTCTTGATGGATGACTCACTAACCCTTATTTCCCCGGAAGACGCGAGGATTGCCGACAACCATTGATTTACGGAAAAATCTAATATAGCCGCTTTTTTTACCGCCTGTCTATTATCCTTTAATAATCTGCATTTTTCTTTAACATATCTATCCATACTATCAATCCCATTCTCTAACAGCGCTTAAATCACCCACGCACCGTTTTTAAATACCTCCACTCTTTTACCATCCCTGGTATAACCAGTCACGCAAAGAGTCTCATCACCAATCATAAAATCAACATGAATAAGAGAATCATTAATTCCCCGTGCCACCGTCTCCTCCCAGGTCAAATCTTTATATTCAGGTATTACCATAGAAAAACCACGCCCTAAGGCCACATGACAGCTGGCGTTTTCATCAAAAAGCGTTTCATAAAAAACAATACCTGACTGGGATATGGGAGAATCTACCGGAACTAAGGCTAATTCACCTAAATAGGCAGCTCCTTCATCAGTACCTATCATTTCCTCCAGCATCTTCTGACCCTTCGCGGCCTGACACGATATAGCTCGGCCTTCAGCAAAAGTTATGGAAAAGTCCTCAATCAGCTGTCCCCGGTAAGACAAAGGTTTTGTAGCATAAAGCACTCCCTCGGCTAAACCTCGGCGCGGAGTGGTGAATACTTCTTCTGTGGGCATATTAGGATTAAAAACCACGCCTCTTAAAGTCTTTTCATCGCCGCCTAACCATTGTCCCCCGTCTATGAGCCAAACCTTAAAATCAGTACCATGGGCTGAAGTATAATGTAAATAATCGAAATTATAATCTGTTAATTTTTTAGTCTTATCATGAAAATCAGCGTTATGTTCAGCCCAGGCCGCAATAGCGTCATTACTATCGTCAATACGCACCGTTTTTAAAATGGCATCCCAAAGCTGTTTAACAGCAGTGGAAGTTTTGACCTCAGGAAAAACTTTTTTCGCCCACTTACTGGAAGGCGCCGCTATAATAGTCCACTGATACTTATTCTCCCTGGCATCCCGATATTTTTTAGTAATTTTTGCCCGAGCCGCAAAAGAACGCTGCATTTTTTCCTGATCCACACCGTTAAGGCCATCAGGATCTTCAGATAATATATAAATCATAGCCGGCAATTCTTGTACCATATATTCTTCCTTGGCAATCTGCCAGTCAGTTACAGTGGAAAGCTGCTCTAAACTCTCATAGTTTTGAGCCATTTTCTCTATCTCCTGATACTCCCACTGCATTTCCACCCACTTTGCGCCTGCTTTATAAGCAGCCTCAGCAATTTGAGCGGCAAATTCACCCTGGTCTATGGCACAGCGTATAATCACACCTTGGCCGGCTTGAACATTAACGCCGACTTTTACGGCTAATTCAGCGTATTTTTTCAATAATCCTTTGTTCATATGATAATCTCCTCTATGATTTTTTTCTTTAGCTTTCCCAAACTGCCACAAAAAAATCCGTCTGTAAATAAATTATTAGAGAGGAAATACCCCTTACAGTTGCTTTAATAATATACTAAAAATGTACAAAAATCAACAAAGCCACTAATTTTATCCACAAAAATATATATTTAAAGCCCTAAATCCTCAGGATTCAGGGCTTCTGTATTATATTAAGTAAAACCAGAAACAGAACTATTAATAGAGCCTTAGATTCTTGCAGCGGCGAGACATAATCTTGCTGTATTCACCAATAACCGACTTGGCGTTGTTGGCTGGGAAAAATAAACTGCAAGGAAAATCCCGGCACTGTCCGCAATTATCCAAATTCTTATTTATAGCACAGCAAAAATAAATATGACAATATAACAAACCGGTTTTTTCCACCCAATAGGGACTTCCCTCTGATGAGAGACAGCCGGAACAAAGGTGACTATATCTTTCACAGTTAGCACAGCAAAGTCCACAGCAGGATATTTCCATAACAGACCTCCTCAAAAATCACGCCGCTCATATATTCTCACTGATAAAAGCAAGGAAGTAAAAAAAATGATCACCACCACAGCTAACAATAGGATTACCGACAAAGAAGATATATTGGTAATGAGAGCCTCAAGATCTATGGCGTCTACCGATGTAAGAGCGTAACCCATACCAAAACAAATACCAAAAACTAAAACATACAGGAACCGTCCGCGGGCTACACCAAATTTAAAGACAAGGGGATAGGACAAGGAAGCGAAAAAGACGATAAACAAAAAAATACCAGTTAAACTCATAACATCAGATCCAATATTCCAAGATAAACCAAACAAGACATGACTCATAAATCTAAAGATAAGATAGACCAAAAGGGTAACTAATAAACCCAGAATAGATAATAAATACCGTGACATCACCAAATGCCAGCGCTTTACAGGCATGGTTAAAGCATATTTATCCCAGCCGGAATTCTCATCCAAACCCATAGTGACAAAGGGAAAAAGAGCTACATAAAATAGGGCGAAAGAATAAAAGAATATGGCGTTTTTGGCAACGCCGATGGCGATAAAGAACAGAGAGAAAAAAATCATAAATTTACAGTCACGCCAAATTTGCAATAAGTCTTTATATAATAATCCTCTCATTGTTTTTCCTCTCCTTTAGACATAAATACTATGATATCTTCAATACCAGGTCTTTCCAAATAATAATCTGATCTCATCTTATCTCTTATCACCAAAGCCTCGGCGCCGTAGGGATTTTGACGGAATCCAACCACAGCCTTACCGTCGATATCAGCAAACTCCTCTAAACCGCCTTTCCAAATAGCATATTTTTCCCGCAGCATATCTTTTTCCTCGCAAAATAACAATTTCCCCTGGTGAATAAAGGCGATATAATCACAAAACTTTTCCAAATCGCTAACTATATGAGACGATATCAATACGGAATTATTTTCCTCTCTGGTAAAATCATAGATAATATCTACAATTTCATCTCTGGCAATAGGATCAAGACCACTTGTAGGCTCATCTAAAACAAGCAGCTTCGCCCGGTGGGATAAAGCCACGGCTATGGACATCTTCATTTTCATACCACGGGAAAAATTCTTAAACCTTTTATCAAGAGGCAAAGAAAATCTCTGGAGATAACCATAAAAAGCCGCCTCATCCCAGTTTTTATATACTTTTTTCAGCATGGTGTTGATGTTTTTCGCAGTCAAACCCGACGGAAAATTCGCCTCATCTAAAACTACGCCCATGTACTCCTTAACATCATTGGATACAGCACCACTGCTCTGTCCAAATATCTCTACAGAACCGCTTTCCGCCTTAATCAGATCAAGAATAATCTTTATTGTGGTTGTTTTGCCGGCACCGTTTTCTCCCACTAAGCCCACAATGCAACCTGGGGGCAACTGAAAAGATAATTTATCTAAAGCAAAATCTCGGTAAGTCTTGGTCACTCCCGTCAGTTTTAAAACCTCCATTATATTTCCTCCTTCCTTATGGCAGAAAACATTTCCCAAAGCTCATCCTCTGTTAAACCACAAGACTCGGACAGAGAAACTATGGCCTCCATATGCTCCTCTATCTCTCTTAAATTAGCTTCCCGTACCAGCTCCATATTTTTATGGGCTACAAAACAGCCTTTGGCAGCGACTGTATAAATAAACCCCTCTCGCTCAAGCTCTTCGTATGCCCTTTTTGTCGTTATTACACTGATACGTAAATCTTTAGCCAATCCCCTGATGGAAGGAAGAGAATCACCCTCCTCCAGCTTTCCGGAAATTATGGCGTTCTTTATCTGAGAATATATTTGCTCATAAATTGGTTTGCCATCGGCATTGCTGATAATAATATTCATAAACTTTACTCCCGAAATATGTATATATACAGTATATACAGTAATAACAGTTTTGTCAATAACTTATTTACTGATTTTAGATCAAATATGCTAAGATAACCGCATTTCTCCAAACACAAAATACATTAAAGATTTATTTTAACTGGTACAGCCTAAAAATAATAGCGGAAAATACACTGGATAAAGCTTTATTACACATGTTCATTATTCAATCATCCTGCATGAACCAGATAGAGCAGTCTGCCTCCAGATAATAGTTTTAATATCTATCCCCTAAAATAATAATCCAGAAAATCAAAAAAGGCTTAGCAACTCTTGACAACAGACGGTAAAAACGAGAAACTTAAAGCATATATGGTCAGCAAGAAAAAAAGGAGGATAACTCAATGACTGACTTAACTATCACTCAAGAATATATGATCTGCGTTGTCAATGATAAGGGTATATTATCAAATCACCGGCAATATGCGGCGGCGGCTTTGATTGCCAGCGGTTTGCTGGAAATGGAGATGGAAAACTGCATTGATATAGAGAATAATAAAATAGCAATTAAAAGTAATCTACCTGCCAAACTTTTATGCTTAAAACCACTCTATGAGGAAATAGAGCAAGCAAGAGCCATTAAAATTGAAAAAATTATTGAAACATATATGGTCTCTTTAACTGAGACAAAGTTTCGTAAACTTACAAGTTCAATAAATAACAGCCTGGTGGAAGCTGGTGTGGCCAAAATGGTCAAAGCGGGGATTTTAGAAAATAAAGAAGGCTGTGTGCCTAACCAGGAAATCCGTGACCATATAATAGAAGAAATAAGAGCGGAGATATTAGGGAAAAACACAATCTCTGAAAAAACCACGGTTCTTACTATCTTATTAGATAAAGCTGACTGTCTAAAAGAATATTTTTCTAAATATGAACGAAAAAAATTAAAGGCCAGGCTTGGAGAAATCAGAAACAGTGACACTGATACTTTAGTCAAAGAAATAATAAAGCATGTAGATAATCTTATGGCAGCTATATTTATCTCAGTTATCGTTCCTACTATCATGTAAAATGATAGTAGATAAATCAAGACAGAAAAGTTTAGAAATGATAGAAAGCAAAACCGGCAATGATGGAGATTTTGGGAAAGATCACAAAAATAACTAAAGGGGTTAAGAATAATACTTAACCCCCTTTTTTATTAATTTTTTCCAAGAAAAGGAAAGCAACTAAGCTATAAAAAACAGGAATTATAATAATATTTTTACAAATTGCCTAAAATCCTTTGACAATAAATTCAACTATGCTAAAATATAATCAGTTAGAGATATCACGACTTTTGAGAAGTGAAAGGAGATTATCCCATGAAAAAATTAGCGGTACAGAACAAAGATGAATGTATGGCATGTCTTGCCTGTGTAAACGCTTGTTCCGAAGCCTTCTATAAAGAAAGAAGCGAAGAACTTGCCTGCATTCGCATTGGCTTTAATAAAAAAGGCGCTTTTAAAACCTTTGTCTGTGTTCAATGCGGCAACTGCGCTAAAGCTTGTGAAGAAGGCGCTATTAGTCAGAACAAAAAAGGCGTTTATGTAATCGATAAGAAAAAATGTATCAACTGCGGCAAATGCGCCGAAGCCTGCCCCTCTAAAGTTATCGTGCGCTCACCTAAAAAAGAAACACCCAGCAAATGTATTGCCTGCGGTATCTGCGTGAAAGCCTGCCCCGTTGATATTCTTTATATTAAAGAAGACGAAGCCGCGGAATAAAATTTACTCAATATAGTCAAAAAACCTTTCGTTTTAACGAAAGGTTTTTTTATTGGCTTTAAATATTGCGCTGCCTTACCACTTCATAAACCATAACCGCCGCCGCCGCTGAGGCGTTTAAAGAAGTTATTTTACCTCGCATAGGAATTGCAACGCGAAAATCACAATTTTCCATCAGCAGACGAGGAATACCTCGATCCTCACCGCCAATTATCAGCGCTATGGGACCTTTCATGTCCTGTTCCCAAAGGGTAACACCGGTCATATCAGCACCATAGACCCAAAGTCCCCGTTCCTTCAACTCTTTCACAGTCTGAGTCAGATTAGCAACCCTGGCTACTCCTATATATTCAGAAGCCCCGGCAGAAATCTTAGCTACCGTAGAATTCAGACCTACACTGTTATTCTTCGCTATTATGATGCCGTGTACACCTGCAATTTCAGCCGTCCTCATAATCGCGCCTAAATTCTGAGGGCTTTCAATATCAGCCAAAATTAAAATAAAAGGATCTTCTCCCCTTGCCGCCGCTGTGGCTAAAATATCATCTACCTCAACATAACTGTGTGAAGCCACCGCCGCTATTACCCCCTGATGGTTTCCTTCATACATTTCCTTAAGCTTTTTTGCGGGGACAAAAGAAACGGGTATACCCTTTGACCGGGCTATAGCCAATATTTTCTTTATAGTACCCTCAGTTCTGCCTTCGGCGGCAAAAATCTTGTTAATCTCATGACCGGACTGCAGCGCTTCTAATACAGCATTACGCCCGGGAATATAGTCTTCCTTCATAAACGACTCCTAACATTTTTACAGCGTCCACAGCTATATTTATCCTCAAAACAAATGCCTATAGTACGGCAGGTTGGACCTGCGTTCTCAAAGAGCAAAGGCGAGACTCCACGTACCAGCTCCAACATCTCCTGGGCTAAAGCCCGAATCTCCCACTGAGCTCTTTGACAGCAGCGCAGCTCAAAAAAATGCAGTAAACTACGGGCGTTCATAGTGACTACTAAATTGGTTTCCGCAGCATTGGGCAGAATATATCTGGCATCCTCCTGAGGCACTTCAGCCTTTAACGCCTGATAAACAGAAAATAACTCCGCACAGGCTTTATTATATTTTTCCGCCAGAATGGGATCTGCGGCTATAGTAGGAGGTACTACAAAAGAAGCGCTGCCATTGTTATCCTTCACAAAACGCTGGCTCTTCTGTGAGAATGAAACGCCTACCCGATGACGAACCAGCTGATGGGAAAGAGAACGGCTTACACCATCTATGGCAAAGGTAAAAGTAATATGCTCTAAAGGCGATAAATGACCAGCGGCTATGAGATCCTCTACCATGGACTCAGTTTCCCGCTCATTTAAGTTTTCAAGTAATTCGTCACCGCCTAAAGGGGAATGACATACCCGTCCCGCGGCGGCTACCAATAAATCAGGATTGGGCGTATGAGCTAAAATCTTAACTTTCATTTTTCGCCAGACCCTCCTCATCTATAAATTTATATAGTAAAGATAAAATAACTTCCAGCCGCTCTTTGGCATCGGACAAATACAGAGCGCCTATAAGAGTCTCTACTGCTGTAGCACGGCGGTAATCCCCTACTTCAGTATTTTTAGGCTGATGCCCGGATTTTGAGTTGCGGCCCCTTTTTAGCACTGCCGTTTCACTTTCATTGAGCAACGGCAAAACCGCATAATAGAATCTGCTTTGAAAAGTAGCCTTCACAAACTGTACCGTACCACGGTGCAGATCATCAGGCTTTAGCAAACCACAGCGCAATAAATAGCGGCGTACGGCAATCTCATATACAGAATCGCCTATGTACGCTAAGGTCAGCGAGGGTAAGCATATAGCCTCATGCCAGGTCATATATCAGTTCTCCTTTTTCCAGCGAGGACCATTAGGGGTATCCTCAATCACAATACCTATACCTTTCAGTTCATCCCGGATATAATCCGCCGTTGGCCAATCCTTAGCGGCTCTGGCCTTGGTACGTATTTCCATGATAATCCTTAACAAGTCCTCACTCAGATCATCACTTTCCTCAGTCTGGGGTACCAAAACATTCATCACGCCGTTTAATTCCTGGAAAAAGTCCAAAACTCCTTTTAAGGATAGAATAACATCTGAACCACCGCAAAAATCAGAAGCGTTAACTATAGTATTAACGTCACGGCATAAATCAAAGACCGCAGCCAAGGCCAATGAGGTATTGAAATCATCATCCATAGCGCTGATAAATTTTTCCCGGCTTGTGGCTACCACCGCCTCCAACTTAGAAGCTATATCACCGTCTGTGCCAGGATTTTCCTCTAATACCTCAATTTTTTCCTCCACTGTGCGATAGGTATTCCAAATTCTCTGAAGAGACTTTTCCGCCGCTGCTAACTTCTGATCATCAAAATCCAAAGGGCTCCTGTAATGAGTGGACATAAGATAAAAACGAACAACATGACCAGGGAATTTATCTAAAATATCTCTTAAAAGAAAGAAATTACCTAAAGATTTTGACATCTTTTCCGAATTTATGGTAATAAAGCCATTATGCATCCAATAGTTCACCGACTTACAGCCATTACAGCCCTCACTCTGGGCTATTTCGTT
>CAWVFN010000030.1:0-7141 GCA_963928475.1 Bacillota bacterium | reverse complement strand
CCTTTTTCTTTTTTATATTTTTCTGACTTCATTTTACAATCTGCTTCAAAGCCTCTTCCCTCTTTCTATGAGCTATAATATAGTCGTCACTTTGCAGAGCCTTCACAAAGGCTACTAAGATAAATATACAAATTATCATAAAGGGGAAGGCTCCAACAATGGAAGCAGTCTGTAATGATGTTAAACCTCCCGCCAACAATAAAACTATAGCTACAGCGGCTTCGGCAATACCCCAAAATACCCGCAGGCTACGAGGGGGTGTTTGCACACCGTGAGATGTCATCATAGCACATACAAAGGTAGAAGAATCTGCTGAAGTGATAAAGAAGGTACAGATTAAGACAACGGCTAAAAGCGAAGTGAATGTAGCAAAGGGGAAATCCTGCAACAAAGCAAAGAGAGCATAGGAGACATCTGCGTCCATAGCCTGAGCTACTGTCTGAACTCCATTCATATCTTCATATATGGCAGTACCACCCATGATTGTCATATAGATAAAGCTCAAAAGTACAGGACAAAACAAAGTAGCTATGATAAACTGACGTATAGTTCTGCCCCTGGAAATTCTGGCAATAAAACCGCCTACAAAGGGTCCCCAAGAAATCCACCAAGCCCAATAGAAAATAGTCCAGCTGCCAAGCCAGCCACTATTTGTCTCAAAAGGATCTGTCCAAAAACTGGTGCTTATGATATTTTGTACGTAACCGCCTACTGTAGAGGTAAAAAAGTTAGTAATAAATAAAGTGGGACCAAGGAAAAGAACAAATACCAAAACAATAGCGGCTATAAGCATATTAAAATTACTTAATAATTTTATGCCTCGCTCAATACCGCTTACAGAAGAAGCGATAAATAAAATTGTAACAGTTACTATAATAATTATTAATAAAGAGTTACCATAAGTTAAACCAAAAACATAACTTAAGCCGCTGCCTATTTGCATGGCGCCAAGTCCTAACGAGGTCGCAACCCCAAAAACAGTGGCAAAAACAGCTAATACATTAACTATGCTCCCGATAGCTCCCTTGGCGCGGTCTTCACCAATAAGGGGAATCAGACAGGAGCTCAGTAAAGCTGGCTGATTTTTTCGAAATTGGAAATAGGCCAAAGGCAAGCCAACGACACCAAAACAAGCCCATGGATGTAATCCCCAATGCATAAACGAGTAATGCATGGCCGTTTCCGCAGCTTCAATGGTGCGCCCTTCACCATAAGGAGGGGCAATATAATGACTCATCGGCTCAGCGACACTCCAAAAAACAAGGCCTATACCCATACCAGCGGCAAAAAGCATAAAAAACCAACTAAATGTGGAATACTCTGGCTTTTCATCATCTTTACCTAATACAATATTACCATATTTACTACAGCAAAGCCAAATCAGGAAAACCACGAAGCCTGACACTACCATAAGATAGAGCCAGCCAAATTTACCGGTAAAAAACGCTAGGCAAAGGTTGAAAATAACAGCGGCCTTAGTGGGCCAAATAATAGCCCAAATAACAAAAATAAGACATATTACGCCGCCCCAACCTAATACTTTTTTATCGATTTTCGTAAAAAACTGATTTACCTTTTCCATTGGATCATCCCTTTCTTTCCCTGCTGAAAAACAAGGTTATTGATTCAGAGTCATGCCACGGTCTATGGTGTCAACAAAGAATTTCTCGACAGCTTTTTCACGTTCCCATTCCGGCGGCTCTGTAGCTATAGCCTCAATAACGGAACCAATATAAATATCGTTTTCTATCATACCGGATTCAGCATAAATATCCTTATGATGTATTACTAACTCAATATGAGAAGCACCGTCATTCTCAGCTATTTCCTTAGCTTTGGAAGCCGCGAATTCCTTAGCATAGGCTACAGCCTCCTCCAATTCCTCAAAATCCCGCATTTCATAAGATGAATGTAATACATAGCCAGTAGCGCACTCACCAGGATTAATCTCTATTTTCACAGAGGTCATGATCTGACCAGCAGCGGAACCTATCGCGTTGGCTACTTCCGGATCCTCAGGAATAATAAGCTGAGCCCCTAATTTACCAGCCATTGGCGGTAACCAGGCTTTTACCGGAGCTCCTATACCTATAACTGGAATTTTAGGTCTAAGATCACAAATCAAAGCGCTGTCAGCATCTGGTTCCAAACGTTTCATTACGAAATACCTGGCAACTTCTTCATCCTTTAAAATAAACTCATTGCCGTCATTATTGGAAAGACTTTGCAGACACGCATAACATAATTCATTTACTATATTATTCTCCGCAAAGGGGATAAAATCTTCTAAACTCATCTTAAAACGATAAGCCAAAAGAGAAACTGCCAGCTTTGAAGCTTTAGCATCCCATTGTGTATAGGTGCCCTTAGCATGCAAAATATCTGTAGGTGTCACGGAAATGCGACCCAAAACACCAACATTAACCAAACGATCAAGATTTAAGAAGTTTAAATCAGCATTTAAGTGATGGGCTATATAGAAAAGACTGTGCGGTCCATCTTTCAATATATCTACTATTGCCTGTTCCCTGTCGTTTAACGAAACTGTCTCTTTTTCATTTAATACCATAAAACAGTCTGTTACCTGGGAATAAAGCAACAAATAAGAACGTTCAATTTTAATATTTTTTAATTCTTCATATAAATGAGGATAATGATAAGCCATTACACCAATGGGCCAAACCCTTTGGGGACCCACCTTAAAAGAACCATTCATATCCAGCTGTAAATAACTGTCGCCCCCTAAACCATAGGTGTTTATAGCTGCCGCTTCGACTCGGGTCAGCCAACCTCCTACTTTTGCACCTTCTGGATCTATGCGGGGAACACCATTTTTAAGAATCGCTATATCAGTAGTCGTGCCACCCATATCAAGTACAAGACCATCATCCACACCAGCTAAAAATGTGGCGCCGATAATGCTGGAAGCAGGACCAGAAAGCAGTGTTTCAATGGGTTTATCCTGCGCCTGTTCTTCACCCATTAGAGATCCGTCACCTTTGACTATCATAATTGGCGCATTGATTTCTTTTTCCTTGAGAACCTTTTTAACGGAATCAAGCAATTCCTTGATAATAGGTATAAGTCTAGCGTTCAAAATAGCTGTAACTGTTCTTTCGTGAATACCTAATGAACGAGTCAAATGATGAGCGCAAACTACCGGTACATCTAAAACTTCTTTCACTATTTCCTGAACCCTGATCTCGTGGGCCGGATTGCGTATACTTAAATAACCAGATACAGCCACAGCATCAACTTTGCCTCTAAAGCTTTCCACAGCTTCCCTAACCGCATCTTCATTTAAGGGGGCCTTTTCTTTGCCCTTTACGTTATGTCCCCCTGCAACACAGCGTATTTCATCTATAGGCAGTTCATGCTGGGGTTCCATACCGATCATAATAAGTCCGACTTCACAGCCTCTTCCTTCTACTATAGCGTTTGTGGCTAAAGTCGTAGAAAGAGAAACTATTTTTACGTCATTGAAGTCGTCGAAGTTCATATTATTAATACAAGCTGTAATGCCACGGCTTAAATCATCTCTGGTCGTAAGCGATTTAGCTTTAGCCAGTATTTTTTTATTGGTGCGGTCTAATATAACTCCATCAGTATAGGTGCCGCCGGTGTCTATTCCCAAAACCAGTGACATGATTACACCTCCATTCAGCCTCTTATCTGTAAAAAGGAAAAGGCCATTCACCACGGAACAGCCCAAAAAGACAGAGGGGACAGGTAAAATACAGGTGCAAGAGCGGCGGCGGCGTCCGCCGCTCTTGCTGTTTTCCGTCCTCAATATTAACTTTCTGGGACAGGACTGCCTATCCGCGCAGTCGAAAACAAAAAAGTGTGATGAGGTTTAAGGATATTCTTATGGCTCGCTTCCTTTCCATAACAGTTCAATGTGTGTATAGTTAATATCAATCTTCACCAGGCATATGACCTACAGCGTTTTCAACAACATCACGAATCTTAGCCGCAACATCTTTAGGCAACGGAGTAGGTTCATGGTTTTCAATAATATCGCGTACTTTTTCGTTGGCTACCTGAGTTAAGGTCTTGCCGCCAGCTTTCTGCCACAATTCTCTGGCACCGCGGTGTACCAATCTGTTCTTGTAGTCAACTCTGGAGTTTTTGGGTACATAATCGTCATCATCGTCATCGTCCCAATCATCATCGTCGCACTCTACAATATTATATCTTCCGCCAGGGCCGGCAGCTTCGATTTTATCCAAAGCCTTGGTTTCTTCGTTTACTTCGATACCAGCGGTAAGACGGCGTGCCATACCTAGTACTTCATCAGCGATAACTACCAAATCCAAATTGGAGGTGGTACCATATTCGGAATAACCGATGTCATGGTTGAGATTAGCACCGGACATGTTGGTCATGGCTATGGAAAGAGCCGCTTCAACACCGGCCTGTTCATCAATGATGCATGTATCTGTGCAGCCTGCTGTACCAAACATGGGGATATTGAGGAAATGGGCGACATCAGCCAAACCAGCTAACAGTAAGCTCAATTCAGGAGCACCATAGGAGAAGATGGTAGAACCCATATCCAGGATAGTATAAACACCACCCATGATAAAGGGAGCGCCTTCTCTTGTGCACTGGCTCAATACCAAACCACTTAAGCTTTCGCACAAGCCCTGAACCATAACCCCTGACATCGTAGCAGGAGCGGTACCGCCAGCCATGATACAAGGAGTATAAATAGTCGGTAAACCTTTCTTAGCGCCTGTTACTAATTTTTGCGCGGCTTCAATGCAGTGTACCCCAGGAGAAATAGGTTCAGCATAGAGGCAAATGAAGGGATTGCGGCGCAATTCTTCTTCACCGCCAGCTACGATTTCCGCCATTTTAATGCAGTCATCCTGACCCCACTGGTCAACACAAACCGTAATAATAGGTTTTTCTGTATTGAGAATCTGTTGTTCAAATTCATGACGGTCAGAGATCAAAAGCGGTACGTCCTGTACAATACCAAGACTCATAGCATAATCGATATTGGGAAGAGCATCTAAAACTTTAGTGGCCCAACCTACGCTTTCTCTGGTAGCACGATGACGTTCACCTGTATAGGGATTACGGGTAAATGGAGTGCAGGGGCCGGAACCGAAATAGGAGTTACCACCTTCCAAGAAGAGTTCTCTCGCACCGGTACGGCTGTTGCACAATACAACGTGTTTCTGACAAGTTTTTAAAGCGGCTTCTGTAATATGGGCGGGTATACGGACTCTTTTACCGTCCACCCAGCAACCAGCTTTTCTTAATATTTCAATAGATTCAGGATCGTAAAAATCTGTACCTGTACGCCACATCGCTTCTTCAGCTGCCAACACCAATTCACGGCATTGGGCTTCGGAAAAAACGTGCATTGACACACCTGTGTTGGCTTTATAGTTAGTTCTCATTTATGCTCCCCTCCTTACAGTTTAGCTTCAGCTTTTGCAACGATATCTTTCAAGGCAGCCGCGGTTTCAGCAGGCAGGGCTTCCGGTTCGGCCATGGCCAGTAAGGATCTGGTCATTTCCATGGTGCGCTGTCCCAAAGATTTGGCACCAGCGGCAGTCCAGTCATCTATTCTGGCGCGGTTCATTAATTTAGGCCAGAACTGTTCTTTCTTGAAATAATATCTGGTGTGAGGAGAACCAAGATAATGACCGCCTGGTTGAACATCATCGATGACACCGCGAGCAAGTCTATCTTCATCCATGGCTACGCCCTTCATAATACGACGGGTCATACCCATTACTTCACTGGCCATTACCAGCAGGAAGGCACTGCCATATTCGCCAGTTTCCATCTGACCAGCACCATAAATGAGGTTTGTACCGGCAAGACCAGAATGGAGTAAGGAGAAGGTTGATTCAAGACCCATCTGGGCATCGCTGACCTTCGCATCAGTAGCGCCAGCGAAACCGAAGCAGGGAACCTTTAAGTAACCTAAAACAGCGCTGAGACCGGCTCCGAGAAGTGATACTTCGGGAGCGCCATAAGGACAGGTTTCATTGTCAACATCGTTGATGGTGAAGAAACCGCCAGTTACAATAGGAGCTCCAGCCGATACGAACTGAGCTAATACAATTGCTACCAAAGCATTAGCCAAAGCGCCTATTATAGCGCCTGCGCTTTCCTGCGGCGCGGTAAGTCCAGTAATAAGCTTGCTGGAGAATATTACCGGTACACCCTGGGCGGCGGCGGCAATAACTACATCTGCGGCATCGGCGCTAATCGCTAAGGTTTCTTCATTTTCCACTAAGAGCAAAGTAAAGGGATCATAACGGAAAGCGTCAGCGCCACCGGCTACGGCAAAGGCCATTTCCATTACGGCTTCAGCCTGGGCTCTGTTTTTAACTTCCTGGACAACGGGTTTTACCGTATTGGATACCAAAGCTTCATAGCTGTGTAATTCAGCAGCGGCTGCCGGTACATCACTGGGAATACCGTTATTCATGGCAAAATCCACATCAGCTATACTGTCACAAAGCTTTGCTATATCAACAACGTCCGCTTTTGTCGCTTCACGGACTTCTTCGGTATTGATATCAACAATTTTCTTATTGCCAAAACCAGGTCCATAATGGATATTTGTGCTTTCCAAAAGCATGGCGCGTTTGCCGTTTCTATCGCAAATGGTCAGACGTTTCGGAGCATCCGCTAAGGCTTTCTGCACCTTAATAGAGGGGATACGTACCCTGTTTTCCTTTACGGAGCAACCGTTCTTAGCAAAAATATCTAAGGCTTCTGAACTGAATACATCAGCGCCGGTTCTTTCCAATAATTCTAATGCGGTCATATAAATATCTTCGCATTGATCTTCCGACAGAATTGTCCATTCTATATTTTGATTGACCTGAAAACCGGCTTTTGTATATAAACTTTTAGTAGTAAACAATGCTTTCTCTCCTTTCTCTGGGGAAACTGTTAAGTTCGTACCTTTAGTTCAATTAGGAAATACCAAGCAATTTTTTGCAAAGATCCGTGGCCGATACAGCGTCGGGAGCAAATCCATCAGCAAAGATTTCATCAGCGAAGTCCTGAGATACGGGAGCACCGCCAATAATAACTTTAACGTCATCACGGAGACCTTCTTCTTTGAGAAGCTCAATTGTGTCTTTCATATGCAGCATAGTGGTGGTAA
>CAWVFN010000029.1:0-9378 GCA_963928475.1 Bacillota bacterium | reverse complement strand
AACCATTATCTAAATCTTCCAAAAACGTAGAACCAATAATACTGGCGGCGGGACCAGAAAGAATAGTTTCTATTGGGCGTTCCCTGGCAATGGACTCATTCATCAGGGAACCATCCCCCTTAACTATCATGATGGGAGCTTCTATGCCACGCTCTAACAACGCCTTCTTGACAGCTGTCATAAGCTCGTCAATAACGGAAATTAAACGCGCGTTAAGTATGGCGGTAACTGTACGCTCCTGTGCTCCCAAAACTGTAGTCAATTCGTGAGCCGTAACTACAGGCAAGCCTAATCTCTCCCGTACCATGGCTTTTACCGCCTCTTCCTGCTCCGGATTGTGAACACTGAAAATACCGGAAACAGCTACAGCGTCTACCTTATCCCTTAAAGACTCAATAGCCTTAACAGTAGCATCTAAGTTTAAAGGATCCACCTCTTGACCCCTGACATTAATAGAACCTGGCAATATATGACACTCACAGGGAGGTAAATCATCTATGGGCTCAAAACCTAACAGCAAAAGACCTACTCTGCAACCACGTCCCTCTACTATGGCGTTAGTGGCTAAAGTAGTGGATAACGCCGCATACTCTATTTGACCTAAAACTTCATCACTTAACTGAGCAATGGTATTGCGTATGCCAACGATTAAATCATCGTGAGTGGTAAAGGCCTTGGTAGCTTCTAAGATATCCTTCTTTTCTAAATCAATTATAACCCCATCAGTATAGGTGCCGCCGGTATCTATCCCTAATACGATACTCATTATTACGTCCTCCAGCTTCTCTTTCTATTTTCTTATGAATGTAAAGTCTCCATATATAATTCCATACTAAAAGGTGCCTCTCTGCTGGGACAATTCTTTTTCTGACATAACTGGCAATTATGAAATTTCTTGTCAGTAGGATAAAGAATCCCTGAAACCGTCTTTATGGGATACATGAGATAATTCTCTGTCAGCTCAACACCAATCTTTACCGCGTTCTCACCAAATACCCGGAAAAGCTTCCGCTGCTGATGTATGGGCCAATCAATTAAAGAACCAGGGTTAACCGCTGAAGTCTGACCACCATCCTCTAAACTATTGGCCAACGCCTCAGTCAACGCCGCGTTGAGACGTTTACGATAAAACTCCATAATGACATCAAAAGCGTATCCCTCCATAATATCGCTGATACCCTTGCTGTACTCCGCCAGCTCCCGGCCGCAAGTGCAAAGAAAAGGATATACCGTATCTACCTTCTCAAAATTCTTGGCCAAGGCCACACTGGTAAAAGTCTCACCGCCTAAGGTAACAGTCTTATCAGTCCTGTCCTCTATCTTCACTTCCATATAAAAAGCCTTGGGCTTGGCTAAAGGAGCCGCCACTTCCATCAGTTCCTTGATCTTCTCGCCAAAGGCATGCTCCCGCGGCATACCTAAACGCTCCAGAATATCTTTTTCCGTAAAGGAGAAATCACAATCCTCAATAAATACTGTCTTCATATTTTCCCTCCTTAATTTTACTATGTCCGTTGTAACCTTGTTTTCCTCTTCCAGAATTCTATTAAACCGCTGCCATAATGATAAAAAACGCTCCGTATCCTCAGCACCAAAACTACTGAAAACACGGCTCATAAACTCATCCTGGGCCGCGGCGGTTTCCCTGTAAATATCATAACCCTGAGGTGACAGAGTAATATAAACCTTGCGCCTGTCCTTCTCGTCAGGACAACGCCAAATAAGCCCCTTATCCTCTAAAACCTTCAGCATTTTTGAGGTCGCCGCTGTGGTAACCTTTAAACGACGGGAAAGCTCTGAGGAACTTACTCCTTTGGGACGATAGTCAAAACTCCCTATGGTCATAATGGCATTCAGCTCAGCTTTGGGAATCTCACCATTACAAAGGAGATTCTCCGTAATATTATTTGTATGATGCAATACTCCTAAATATTGTCGGGAACTATGACGGTAAGATTTGGACTCATCCCTTTCCCGGCTGGTTCTTCTTTTATCACCGTCTTCCCCTAACATCATATCACTGCGGAATAAGACATCAAGAAATCGCTCGGTGTTTTTTTCTTCCCCCATATTTCCCCCTTTCTCCGGCTCAGTGCCGCTAACTTAGAAATACAACCTCAAGAAATATCTAACTTGGTTAACTATTATTATATTCAATTAGTGCTAAAAGTCAAGAAATTATTAAAAAATTCTGGGACAGCAAGAAGGAATCAGGAAAAAGCAAAAAACTTTACGCCATTCATGGCTTATCCTCAAAATAAAAGAGAGGCTTTGAAGCCTCTCCTATTTATTCACCATCTTTACTCTTTTTTAAACGTTTTTCCCGCTTTAATGCCTCCCGTAATATATACTCTATCTGACCGTTAACGCTGCGAAACTCTTCGCCTGCCCACTGTTCCAGAGCTTCGTAAACTTTCGGATCCAAACGGAGGGGAAAAGCCTTTTTCGAAGCCATCAGTATAAGCTGCCGGTATTTACCACCGGCTGGGCCGACCGGTCGGAAACTATGGTAACCAGCAGATTATTGATCATTGCCATCTTTCTCTCATCGTCCAGCTCAACAGTTTTATCATTCTCTAAGCGCTCTATGGCCATCTGAGCCATGCCAACAGCACCTTCTACCACGATTTGGCGAGCCGCCAAAATAGCTGTGGCCTGCTGGCGCTGTAACATGGCACTGGCTATTTCCGTAGCGTAAGCCAAATGTGTAAGACGGGCGTCAATGATCTCTACACCTGCCACTGTAAGACGTTCCTCTAACTCACTTTGCAGCTCTTCAGCCACTACGTCAGAACTTTTACGCAGGGAAACTCCCTCTTCCTCAAAATTATCATATGGGTATTTGGCGGCTACATGACGGAGAGCTGTTTCACTCTGAATCTCTACAAATTCCAAATAACTGTCAACGTCAAAAACAGCCTTTGCCGCGTCTATCACGCGATAAACAACTACCGCCGCTATTTCCACCGGATTGCCAGCCACATCATTAACTTTTAGACGTTCACTGTTAAAGTTTACCACCTTAACAGAAACCTTTTTGCCATGGCTGAAGGGAATAACAAACCAAAAACCCGGTTCCCTTATGCAGCCGGTATAACGGCCAAAAAAGGTGAATACCTCTACATTATTAGGAGATATTACCGTAAAGCCACAGATGAGAATAACCGCCACTACTATCAGGATCGCACCTAACACTATGGCGCCTCGCAAAACTATGCTATAAGTGGCGGCGCCTATCAAGATAAGCACCAGGGCCAGCATTAAGAAACCATTAAGTTTAAAAGCAGCTTTTTCTTGAGTCATAACTATTCCTCCTTATATCTTTTTGACATCTTTATGATATCACTTTAACATCAGAATGTCAAGGGTTATCTACTTGTTTTTACCACCTTGTATATATATTTTATCTATGCTACAATTAGGAACATGGATTATTACGACTTTATGAATGAAGCAATAGAAGAAGGGAAAAAAGCACTGGCCTTAGGGGAAGTACCTGTAGGGGCAATAGTGGTCAAAGATGGGGAAATTATCGGCAGAGGTCATAACCGCAAGGAAAAAGACAATTCTCCTATCGCCCACGCTGAAATACTGGCTCTGACACAGGCCGCCGCCGCGGTGAAGGACTGGCGCTTAAAGGACTGCACTCTTTTTGTCACCTTAGAACCTTGTCCAATGTGTGCCGGCGCCATACTGCAAAGCCGCATTGCCGAAGTGGTTTTTGGCGCCTGGGATCTCCGCTGGGGCGGAGTTGGTTCTAAAATCGACGTTTTAGCCCCAGGCCTTTTTAATCATACTGTAAAGGTTACCGGCGGCCTCAAAGAACAGGAATGCGCCAAACTTTTATCCGACTTTTTCACCGTTCAACGCGAAAATAAAACAAACAAAGAAAAGGATTAACTATGTCTGACTATCTAACAGCAGAAAAAGGAATAGGCAGAGAATTCCATCTTGGCTCGCTTTTAAGATTTGCCCTGCCTACCATGATAATGATGGTTTTTACCGCTCTCTATGTCATCGTAGATGGTATATTCGTGGCCAGATTCGTTAACTCCAATGCCTTGGCCGCTATCAATATTGTCGCTCCCGTTTTTTCCCTGGCCATGGCTGTAAGTATCATGCTGGCCTCAGGCAGCAGCGCTATCATCGCCAGACAAATGGGAGAAGGCAATACTGTTTTAGCTCATAAAAACTTTACCTTTATTACATCCATTACTATTATTATCAGTATCATTTCCGTTATTCTCTGTCTTATCTTTTTTGATAATATTATCGGCGTTTTAGGCGCTAATGAAGTCCTCTATCCATACTGCCGGGACTATTTTATGGTATTTGTCTTTTTTATTCCCACCTATATGCTGCAAATGCTCTTTCAAACCATGTTTATTGCCAACGGTACACCAGGTCTGGGTATGATCCTTACAGTCCTGGCCGGCTTAATAAATATGGTGTTTGACTACGTCTTTATCGTACCCTGCGGCATGGGCATCGCCGGCGCCGCCTGGGCCACGGCTCTGGGAACACTGGTTCCTTCCCTTTTCGGATTAGCCTATTTTGCCAGTAAACGAGGAGCTCTGCGCTTCCGCAAGCCTGATCTCAACTGGCTTATGCTGGGCCATACCTGTCTGAACGGCTCCTCGGAAATGGTATCTAACCTGGCTTACGGACTTATAACCTATCTCTATAACATCACTATGATGCGGCTCATCGGGGAAGACGGCGTATCCGCTATCACCATTATTCAGTACGCCGAATTTCTTATGAGCTCCCTCTTCTTCGGCTTTGCCATGGGAGTAGCTCCTGTTTTCAGCTTTAACTACGGCAGCGGCAACAGGCCCCAAACTAAACGCATCTTTAAAATCTGCTTAGGCGCTATTGCCGGGGTTTCCCTCTTTATCTTCCTTATGGCGGAAATATTCGGCAGTTATGTAGTGGGAATCTTCGCCCCGCCTGGTACCCACGTTTATGACATCGCAGCCTCAGGCTTTAAAATCTTCTCCTTCTGTTTCCTACTGGTGGGCTCTAATGTCTTTGCCTCAGCTCTCTTTACAGCGCTGAATAACGGTAAGATATCCGCGATAATTTCTTTTTTGCGTACCTTTATCTTTATCAGCGCCGCCATTTTAATTCTGCCTAACATTATCGGTGTTACCGGAATCTGGCTGGCAGTGCCTATCGGTGAATTCTTAGCCTTTACCCTCTCTTTCATTATGATCATCCGAAAAAAAGAGGAATACGGTTATCTCTAATAATACCAGCTTAAAGACAAGAATTCGACAAAATTCTTGACAATATCCTTATCACCTATATATTGATAATATCCTCATTAGCTATATATAATGAAAGAAATAACGACTTGAACTCCAAAAAGAAGACCCTAATTTAAGGTCTTCTTTTTTCCAAAAAAAATTTTAACAAAATCTTGTTTCTCACCAAGAAACCTCATAAAACAATATTTTAATATTTATTTGTCACTCCTGCAGAAGCATAAAAGGAGGCTAACAGCTTATGACCTACTACTCCCAGGAATTACAAAATAATTTAGAAAAAATACAAGCTATAGCTCTGCGCTACAAAGATAATCCTGAACAAATAATGCGGCTGTTGCTGGAAATCCAGTCTTTGGCAGCTAACGCTATCCCCAGAGAAGTTGCTATGTTAGTCAGCAGTATAACCGGTATCCCGGAAAGCAAAATCTACGGCTATATTACTTTCTACGCCTTCTTCTCCACTAAACCACGAGGCAAATATATCATCCGTATGTGCAGAAGCGCACCCTGCCATATCAACGGCGCCCACGCGGTAGTAAACGCCATAAGCAGAGAATTAGGTATTAAACCAGGTGAAACCACACCTGATAACATGTTCACTATGGAATACTGTGAATGTAAAGGCCTATGTGACGCCTCACCTTCCATACTGATCAATAATATCGCTTACAGCAACCTTAATCCTAAAAAAGTTACAGAAATAATTCGGCGTTATAAAAGGGGAGAGGTGCAATAACTATGGAACAAACCAGACGAGTTATGCGGAATATCGGTATTATTGATCCGGTCTCCGTACAAGAATACAGCCAGCGGGAAGGCTATAAAGCACTAAAAAAAGCCCTTTCAATGACAGGAAATCAGATAATCGAGGAAATAAACGACTCTAAAATAAGAGGCAGAGGCGGCGCCGGCTTCCCTGTTGCCACTAAATGGAGCATGGTCTATAAAACACAAGCAGATAAAAAATATGTTATCTGCAACGCCGATGAAGGTGAACCGGCTACTAACAAAGACCGCGTCCTTATGAGCGGCGATCCTCACAGCGTCTTAGAAGGTATGGCCATCGCCGGCTATACAGTGGGAGCCGATAAAGGCTATATCTACCTGCGGGCAGAATATCCCTATCTCTTTCCTGTCTTAGAAGAAGCTATAAGCCAAGCCAAAAACGCCAACTGCTTAGGAAAAAATATTCTGGGCAGCAACTTTAATTTCGATATTGAAGTAGTTTCCGGCGGCGGCGCCTATATCTGCGGCGAAGAAACCGCTCTTATAGAATCTATCGAAGGACAACAGGGGGAACCACGCTTTAAACCACCTTATCCCGGTATAGAAGGACTACACCACAAACCAACTTTAGTCAACAATGTAGAAACCTTCGCTAATATCACCCTTATTGTCCTGGAAGGCGCTAAATGGTTCAAATCCCTGGGAACCCCTGGCTCCACCGGCACTAAACTCTTTACCCTCAGCGGCAATCTGAAACGACGGGGAGTTATGGAATTTCCCATGGGCGTTAACCTTAAAGATATTATCTACGAAGCCGGCGGCGGCGTCACCGACGATAACGGCATCTTAGGCGTACATATCGGCGGCGCCTCAGGACCTATTATCAACAGCTCTCAAATCGACCGTATGCTGGATATGGATAACGGTATTGGCACCGGCGACGTCATGGTTATCGACAATACCAACGATATCTTAGACGTAGTGGAAAACCTTACCTCCTTCTTCGTCCACGAAAGCTGCGGCAAATGTACACCCTGCCGGGAAGGAAATACACGTCTGCTCCAGATTATTCAAAATATCCGGGCCGGAAAAGGTCAATTCGGCGATATAGAACTACTGCAGGAATTAGGCGAAACTATGGTACAGGCCTCCAACTGCGGCCTGGGACAAACCTCTCCTATTCCCATCCTCTCTACCATCGAAAACTTCCGCAGCACCTACGAAAGAGCTATTGAAAGGGGGCAGCAGACAACATGGTAAATCTCACCATAGACGGCAGACAAATACAAGTCAATGACGGTTCCACCATCTTACAAGCCGCCCAAAAATTAAATATAAAAATTCCTACCCTCTGTTACCATCCGGATCAGGCCGTAAAAGCTAACTGCCGTATCTGCATGGTAGAGGTGGAAGGAAGAAAAAGACTGACTCCCGCCTGCGCTACACCAGTAAGCGAAGGTATGAAGGTGATAACTAACTCACAAAAAATCAGAAAAGTAAGAAAAAATATCCTGGAATTGATCTTGTCACACCATCCCCAGGATTGCCTGAAATGCGCCAGAAGCGGCAACTGCGAATTACAAACTATAACCCAGGAAATGGGATACGACAGAGAACCACGCTATTCCCAGGCCAACCGCGGAATGGGCATGGATACATCCTCACCCTCTATTACCAGGGACCCCTCTAAATGTATAGCCTGCCGGCGCTGTGAATACGCCTGCAGCCAAATACAAACTGTAAACGCCCTCACTAAAGAACACCGCGGTTTCAACTCTGTAGTCACTACCTCCTATAATCTGCCTTTAGCGGAAACTGTCTGCGTCAACTGCGGACAATGCCTGCAAGCCTGCCCAGTAGGAGCACTTACCGTCCACGACGACAGAGAAACAGTCTGGCAGGCTATAGCTGATCCAACTAAAGAAACAATAGCACAAGTAGCACCAGCGGTCCGCATTACCTTAGGAGAAGCCCTGGGGGAAAATCCTGGCACCATCAGCACCGGACGACTGGTAACAGCTATGAAACAACTGGGCTTCGATAAAGTCTTTGATACCGACTTCAGCGCCGACCTGACAATCATGGAAGAAGCCACGGAACTTCTTATCCGCCTGCAAAACGGCGGGACCCTGCCTATGATAACCTCCTGCAGCCCAGGCTGGATAAAATTCTGCGAAACTTTCTACCCGGATCTGCTGCCTAATCTCTCCTCCTGTAAATCACCTCAAGGAATGTTCGGAGCCCTCATCAAAACCTACTACCCGGGAAAAAATGGAAAAAATCCCGACAATATATACAGCGTCTCTGTTATGCCCTGCACAGCTAAAAAATTTGAGGCTAAAAGACCTGAATTGGGACGTAACGGCAATCCCGATGTGGACGCTGTCCTTACAGTCCAAGAACTGGCTAAAATGATAAAATCCGCTGGTCTGGATTTCCAAAATATGGAAGAAACACCCTTCGACGACCCCTTCGGCTTGGGCAGCGGCGCCGGGGAAATATTCGGCGTCACCGGCGGCGTTATGGAAGCTGCACTGCGTACAGTCTATGAAGTGGTGACCAATGAAGAACTGGTAAATGTTGACTTCACCACCGTAAGAGGCTTTGAAGGAATAAAAGAAGCAACTATACAAGTGGGAAATCTGCCTGTAAAAGTAGCTGTCGCTCACGGACTGGGCAATGCCCGTATCTTAATGGACGCAATAAGAAACGGTAATGCAGATTATCACTTCATCGAAATAATGGCCTGCCCCGGCGGCTGTATCGGCGGCGGCGGCAATCCCATTAAAAATTGGCAAAAAATGGCCTACCGCTATGAATCTGTTTATCAGGAAGATGTCAATATGCCAATTCGAAAATCACATAAAAATCCAGCTATAGATATGATCTATAAGGAATACCTCGGTACTCCTAACGGACATAAAGCCCATGAACTGCTGCATACCCACTATACCCCCAGAGGTCAGTTTAATGAACTCCTCAATAAATAATAAAACTTAGCCGGTTCCCATTAAGGGAACCGGCTTTCCTAAAGGAAATTTAATATCACATTGTTTTTTCCCCGGCAATGTGATAGAATATAAAGCACGATAAAAAGACGGTAACTCTAAATTATAACTCAATAAAACAAGATAATATAACAACGGTCTTACCAGAAAATACTGTCAATTAGGAATTAAACCCCTTTTCCACCATAATAAATTAAGACCTGTCTTATATCTCATACCAGGTAATTTCGTTTTTTCTATCCCAGAAAAATCTTTCCTTAAAAAGCAAACAAAATAAATATGGAGACGTATCGAAGTGGTCATAACGGGGCTGACTCGAAATCATGTTATTTGCCCCAAAAACTAAATAATTATTAAATGGAGACGTATCGAAG
>CAWVFN010000028.1:0-26648 GCA_963928475.1 Bacillota bacterium | reverse complement strand
GCATATGTATAGAGCCGTAAAAACTAAAGATGCAGTTATTTTTGGAGGCATAGCTCAGTTGGTTAGAGTACCTGCCTCACATGCAGGGGGTCGCTGGTTCGAATCCAGCTGTCTCCACCATAAAACACCTGCCGAACCCATATTTGGCAGGTGTTTTCTTTTATGTAATTTATTCTAAATAGTCAATTTTACCTCATTTTACAAGCTTTAAATTATAGAATAAGTGTAAAATGACTATAATTTTAGGATAAAGTTTCTATTTTTTGCTGCTCTGTAATTTTTTAAATTACCTTATATTTTTTATTAAATTAAGAAAGTTCTGAATAAAACATATATTTTTTGAACTTTTATAATATACTGATGGCAGGAGAAGTGAGGTGCTTTTTTTGAGGGAGAAACCGTTGAGGGCAGTAAAACTTATTTCTCCTAATGACAATTATGTAGTTATCCTCCTATTGGCGTTACAAGACTATATCATAATATTTATGGTGGATAAAGTAATTGGTAAACCTTAAAAGGGAGGAATGTTATGAAAAAGTTAATTGCTGTTCTATCAATGTTCTTATTAATGCTGTGTTTTTACGGTTGCGGTGGTGAATCTGCTGAGGATAATGGGGCCTGCGATGAAGTAGCGGAAGAATCTCAGTCTGCTGGTGATCTCGGTACATGTTATGTATCCATAGGCGACTTTTTTTTAGCCAAGGATTACAACGGAAATGATATTATCATAATTAACTATGAGTTCACCAACAACGGCGAAGAGTCTACTTCTTTTATGGCGGAAACCATTACTACAGCATACCAAGATGGTGTGGAGATTGAAGCAAATTTTGAGACGTACAGCACGGAAGTAGAAAACAGTGGTCAATATGACTCTGATTCGACTTGGAAAAATATTCAGCCGGGTACTACCATAACGGTACAAGAAGCCTTTACATTAGCCAATACTACTTCTGATATCATAGTAGAGGTTGAGCCGTTTTTATCCTTTGATGATTTGGTATTAACTAAAACCTTTGTTTTGCAGGGAGAGGAATCAGAATAATGAAAACATGGAAGTTAGTTTCCGGGATTTTATCAATAATCCTTTTTGCTTTTGTTTTATTTCAGTCCTGTGCGGCTGGGATAAGCAACACTCTTTCTGAGAATGGAGAAATAGGTGGGAGTGCCGGAATTATTGTGGCGATAATGATGTTGGCCGGCGGTATTGTGTCCATAGCGACAAGAAATAGCAGTGGTGGTGGCATAGTAATAGCGATACTTTATGGAATTGCCGTATTATGTGGCCTTGGTTTTGCCGGAAGCTATGGTGATCTATATATTTGGTCGATCTGGTGCCTTATTTGTGCAGTACTTGGCGTTGTATCTTTCATAAAGGGAAAAAGAGGCAGTTGCTAAGTTGTATATTTTTTAGTATTAATAAAAAACGTCTGTAATTTAACAGACGTTTTTTGGTTGGATCTTTTTAGTTTTTTCCTGTTTGTGCCGCCGGTGTTTTTGACAGTTGCCACAGGGATGGTTTTCCGCTTTGCCGTCACAGAGCCGGTAGTTACCGCCTTTGATTTTCAGGGTTACCCCATCTACCAAAGCCTTAGCTATTTTATATCTGGCGGAGGTGTATATTTGCTGTACAGTAGTACGGGCGACCCTCATATTTTTGCCGCATTCTTCCTGTGAGAGCCCTTCTTTGTCGATTAGACGGATAGTTTCAAACTCATCGATAGTCAGTACGATATATCCTTTTTCATTAAAATTTTCTTTGGGAGAAAATTCGGCGATTTTAGGCAGACAACAAACTTTCCGGCATTTTGGTGGTCTAGGCATAATCACACCCCCGATCATTTATGACATATGTTATTTATATTATACTGCTGTAATTGCCAATGTCAATGTTTCTAAGGGAGCAATGTGTTTTAAATAGGTAAGGGTTAATAACAGTTTTGGTATTTTGTCTTTAGTTCATATAACTTGTTGTTGTCTTATCTGTCTATATATTTTTATTGGGACATGTATTGATTTTGCGGCGCTAAGCATGGTAAAGAGGGGTTAGCTCTGTTTATGGTGTTGTGATGCGGCAGTGAATAGGTTTTATTAATGAGATAATTATAGGTTAAAGCCGTTTCTGGCAGTTGCCGGCAGATAAGGTGTATTAATGTGTTATGCAGGCAGTTTTTAAGCTTAGAGTTAAGGTGGGAGGAAAAAGTTTATTTGTTCATTGTTTTAGCGGTATATTGACAAAAAGCAAGCTGTAAGGTAAAATATTGCAAAAGTGAATATATTTCTTATCAAATGCTCTATAGAGAGATAAAAGGGAATTAGGTGTAAATCCTAAACGGTCCGGCCACTGTATACGAGGAGAGAGCACCGGCGGCGTTAAAAAGGATGCCGCAAGCCATTGTGAAGTATTTTTCATGAGAAGGCGGGTGTGATTGATGATTCGCGAGTCAGGAAACCTGTTTGATGGGAATGATTAAGAAGCTTCCGGAGAAAGCGACTTGTCTAAGGAATAGGGGATAATTTATTGTAATTTTAATCGCTGGATTGTTCAGTATTAAAGTGTTTTATTTAGGCATCTGCTTGTGAGGGGCAGATGCCTTTTTGCGTATTTCCTCTGGCAATAATATTATGGGAAGCTTTTGCAGGAATTATAGCCGCTGAAGTTTGGAGTTAATAGTTTTCTTCAGCGGATATAAAATAAAGCTATACAGCAAGGAGGATTACAATGAAAACACTAAAAACTATTATCTGCCTATTGATGTCTTTAACGGTGATTTTTTCTTTTACCGCCTGTGGTAATGAGCAGGTTAATGATGACGCCAAAGAGACAGAAGTATTGGAAACAGCTGGTACAACAGAGTTTCCCTTCACTCTCACTACTCAAGATGGTATCGAGGTAACATTTACTCATGTTCCTGAACGGGTTATTGCAGCCAATGCTAATGCTGGAGATGAACTTATGGCTATGGGGTTAGGTGATAAAATTATCGCCCGTGGTTATACCAATTCTAAAATCAATCCTGCCTGGAACGAAGAGTATTTAGAGATTCCAGAAGTGTCTAAAGAGAATATACCTTTGGAGACTATACTTTCCTTGGAACCTGATTTTGTTTATGGGCGTTCCAGTGCTTTTACTGAAAAGTACAATACTACCCATGAGACTTTAAACAGCTATGATATCATGACCTTAGCCTCAATTGAAGGTTACACAGTAGGCGCTGATATAGATGTTGTTTACGAGGATTTTTATAATCTTGGCCGTATTTTCAATATACCTGATAAAGCCGAGGAAATTGTATCTGCCATGAAGGAGCAGGTAGCAGCGGTGGAAAATGCTGTAGCTGGTCAGGATAAAGTAAAAGTATTTGTTTATGATATGGCTCAGGAAGGCGGAGCCTATACTTGCGGCAATAATTTTACCGCTACTCTGATTAATTATGCCGGCGGCGAGAATATCTTTGCGGATATGGAAGAAACCTGGGCCAGTGTAAGCTGGGAAGAGGTTGTGGCGCGCAGTCCTGAGGTTATTATAATCGATGATTATGGTGATACCACAGTTGAGGAAAAAATGGCAGAATTAAAAGGCAATCCGGCCTTAGCCACAATTCCGGCTATTGCCAACGATCGTATAATTTCCGTAAATCTTTGCGAGGTTTTTGCCAGCTCCATGACGGGGGATACTATTGAGAAGTTTGCCAAAGCTTTTCATCCTGACTGTTTTTAAGGGGAGAGGTATTATCTGATGAAAGGTTTTGCTGCCTTTGTTAAGGGAAATCCGGGCTTATCTTCTCTTGTTCTTGGTATTTTTCTTGTGGTTTCTATAGTTTTAGCCATAGGTATAGGTCCAGTATCCATTGATTTTGCCACTACTTGGCGGGTTATGTTTCACAATATTTGCGGTCTGGCAGGGTACGAGGATCTTATTAGTGTAGATGATATTCGAGTCAGTACTCAGAATATTGTTTGGTATTTAAGGGCGCCGCGCGTTATTTTAGGTGCCCTTGTAGGGATGGCACTTACCCTTTCTGGCCTTGGCATGCAGGCTTTTACCAAAAATCCCTTAGCGGAGCCCTATATCCTGGGAATTTCTTCCGGGGCATCATTAGGGGCAGTTTTCGCTATGCTGGTTGGTCTTTGGCTGCCCTTTGGCGGTGAGCTGACTGTTTCCACTGGCGCTTTTATAGGTGCTCTTATTTCTATGGTTTTAGTATACGCTCTGGCCCAGGGCGGCGGTTCCGTTACTCCGGTACGTCTTATTTTAGTAGGGGTAGCAGTTTCCGCTATGTTCAGTGCCTTTACCAACTATATAGTTTATACTGCTCCTGACGATGCCGCTGTCAGAGAAGCTACTTTTTGGATGCTGGGTGGTTTTGCCAGTGCTAAATGGGGAGATTTATCCTTTTTAGCTATTTTGATCTTACCAGCCTTTCTTGTTTTATTTTGTTTTTCCCGTTCCTTAAACGCCATGCTGATGGGAGATAGCTCCGCTGTTACCTTAGGGGTAGATATCAATCTGGTACGGCGAATCATTATTGTGGTTACAGCGCTTCTTACTGCTGCTGCCGTGGCGGTAAGCGGCTGTATCGGTTTTGTTGGTTTGGTTATCCCCCATATTATCCGTTCTATAGTAGGGGCGGATCATAGAAAGCTTATTCCTTTAGCTGTGCTTTCAGGAGGATTATTCATGATTTGGGTAGATGTGGGTGCCAGAATGCTGCATCCACCCATAGAAATTCCTGTTGGCATTCTTACGGCTTTTCTGGGAGCGCCTCTATTCTTATGGATGATCAAAGTGCGCCGTTATGAGTTTAAGTAAGGAGTCGTATTATGATAAAGGTAAAGGAACTTTCTTATAAAATCCAGTCCAAAAATATTTTGGAGCAAATAAATATAGAGGCGGAATCTGGTGAATTTATCGGGATAATAGGTCCTAACGGCAGTGGAAAGTCCACATTGTTGAAGAATATTTATAAGGTTTTAAAGCCCTGGGCAGGAGAGGTCTTTCTTGGCGGGATGGATCTTCTTACCATGAGCAATCGAGAAATGGCTCAGAAGCTGGGAGTAGTCATACAGGAGCACGAATCCAGTTTTGATTTTACGGTAGAAGAGGTAATTATGATGGGACGTTACGCCAGAAAGGGACTTTTAGAAGCTGAGAACAAGAAGGATCGGGTACTGGTGGATAGTGTTATAGAGAAGACAGGTTTACAGGGGCTGAGGGAACAAAGTTTTATGACTCTGTCCGGCGGTGAGAAACAGCGAACCTTTATAGCCAGGGCTTTAGCTCAGGCTACACCTTGTCTAATTCTGGATGAGCCTACTAATCATCTTGATATAAAATATCAGCTGGAGGTTATGGATTTAGCTTCGTCTTTAGGAAAAACGGTCATTGCCGCGATCCACGATTTAAATATTGCCGCCTTGTACTGTGACAGAATTTATGTTTTAAAGGAGGGTAAAATCATAGCTGGTGGTTCCCCTCAGGAAGTCCTGACTGCTGATTTTATCCGTGATGTTTATGAGGTACAGGCTGAGGCTATAAGTGACAGCAGAGGCCAAAGACATATCATATATCTTACTCAGAGAAGCTCCTCCTGAAATATATTATTAAAGAAAGAAGGAGATCCCTTAAAAGGGACTTCCTTCTTTCCGTTTTGCTTTATTCTTCAGCGTGTAGCTGCGATGATGGCAGCTAATTCCCAGCGGTATTTACCTACCTCATTTTTACCGTCGCCTTTAATTTTACCTTCCTCGATTAATTTTTTGGTATCTTCCCGCCAGTATTCCGGCACGTCGTCTAAGTTAGCGTAAAAGGGATTGATTCTATCTTCAATGGTCCACATTCTGGCCATGGTTTCAGGAATATTTTTGCCGTCGAAAACGCCTAAATCGTAGCGGCGCTGGACAGCTTCTCTGTACCATTCTGGTACATCGCTGATGGTTTTGTATATCACTTCTTCATCCTCCTCATCTCCTGAGTCATTATTTTGACCCCAGTTGTTGAAATCGATATAGTCTGATGGTTTTAAGAGATTTTTATTATAGTGCCAAGTTGGTGAATCTTCCACTTCTATGTGGAGATGGGCGCCGTAGCTATTGCCGGTATTGCCCATGGTGCCCACGACTTCACCGGCTTTGACTTTGCCGTAAGCCGGTGATTTTTCTGCCAGGTGGCACATACGGATGACCTTGTTATCATCTGTCCGGATAATAATGTTATAACCGTAGGATTTGTCATAGCCGTTATATATTATAGTACCGTTAGCCGGTGATACCAGGGTTCTGTCGGTATCGCAGACCCAGTCCTCGCCGGTGTGGTAGCCTGCGGCCCAATCACCGGGTTTTTTAAACCTTGTAGTCATTCGGGCCTTGGCTCTAAAGGGTGATCTATACATTAGGTTACATTCCTCCTTAGAGACGAGGTTTTCCCTTGTTGGGATTTCCGTCTCTGTTTTTAGTATATGCTCGTCACCTAAAGGTTGCCTCATTTTTAGAAAGAAAAAAAGCAAAGCCTTTAAGCTTTGCTTTTTTCTCATATTTAGGGAGCGGTAATATTAATAGGTATCTCATACCAAAAATCGGCGTAATAGCCTAGGAAAACACTGATTTTACCGGTGAGATTTTGGGTATCTAAGATTTTATAGCCTATTCCTTTTTCTATGGGCAAAGGTTCTTCCCGATATTCACCATTAACAATACTGTCTTTTTGCAGGGTCAGGGGATAGGCGGCGGTTTCATAGAAATAAATTTTATCTCCGGCCTTTACCTCTATGGTATCTCTGAGTGTACCGCTGTATTCTGTCAGGAGAACCGGAGCTTCTTCTCCATTGATTTGAAATTCGGGATTGGCGGCGGTAGTATCCCGGTACAGGTAGGATATGATGGTATCATTTTCCCCAATTTGTGGTCGCATATCTTCTACTTGGGCGATTTTATAATTTATGGCATTATCCTTGATTTCCAGGCACTGCCAATAATCATCTATTTGGGTATAGTAATTTCCTTCTCTCAGAAAAATAACGCCGTCTCCCTGGGTAGCTTCATGAAAATCCAGGCAATCCTGATCATTGACCAGTATTTGGTGGATAACAGGGAAATCGGAAAAAGTAGGTTCCACTGTTTGAAGGAGAATATTTCCAGCCATGTTAAAAACCTGGAAGTTATAATTTTCGCCGGTGCCGACAGGCAATTCGAAGCCGGCTGTATTTTCACTTGGTATTTTACAGCGTTTAATTTTCTCGTAGTTTCCCTCGTTTTGTTTTTTCAGGATAATCAGTGCTTCCAGTGAGGTATTTACATAATCTCCCTGGGGATTCTCATAGGCGAGACCATAGAGATAATTTTCGCCTTGATACTGTCCGGCGGCGGTATAACCGATAAATTCGTCTGTTTTGAGTTGATCCTGAAAATAGTCAGCCCAATCCTCAACTTTTAGGGTTTCAGCTGTAATGCTGTTATTTTTTTCTTCGCCGCAGGCTGTGAATATGGTCATAGATAAAGTTAGGATCAGGAGAATAAAAAATTTTTTTCTTAACATAAGTTTATCCTCGTTATGTTATTTTATTTACTTATGACCCTGGAAAGAAGGGGAAAAATGGTGGGTTCCGATAATATTTATATGTTTACGGCGCTGAACTTGTCGTTAAAGGTTGTTGATTAACTAAGGTTATTTTTTACGAAAACGCCGCCAATATTTCCTGATAAGCTAGGTGGAAATAGCGGCGGCGCTTTAATTTTTTAGCTTTTACTTCTAATGTGCTTTCTGCTGATAAGTCGGAGTTGTCATTGAGCGGCAGGCTTATGAAAAAGCCGCAGAGCGTTATCTCTAGTGGCCTTTGCCGCTTCTTCCAGGGTTATGCCTCTTATTTCCGCTAGTTTTTCCGCGACAAAGCGTACATAGGCGGGTTGGTTACGTTTGCCTCTGAATTGTTGCGGTGTAAGATAGGGGCAGTCAGTTTCGATCAGGAGCCGTTCCAGGGGCAGTTTCTTTACAATTTCCGGCAATTTTCTGGAGTTGGGATAGGTTAGGGGCCCGTCTATGCCGATATAGAACCCCATTTTTACAGCCTTTAAGGCATCCTCGTAGCTACCGGAATAGCAATGAAACACGCCGTGGTAGTCGCCTTGGCGCCGTTCCTCTTTCAGGATTTTAAAAGTATCCGCCATAGCGTCCCTGCTGTGAATAACAATGGGCATAGCCAGGTCATGAGCTACTTTAAGCTGGCGGCGGAAAACTATGGCTTGTACTTCCTTATCTGTATTGTCGTAGTGATAATCCAGACCTATCTCACCGATAGCCACTACTTTTTCTTCTTTAGCCCAGTTATAGAGGGCTTCCTCCAGTTCATCGCAGTAGGTATGGGAGTCGCTGGGATGTACGCCTACTACGGCAAAAATACCTTTTTCCCGCCGGGCAATTTCCACAGCGGCTAAGGAGGATTCCCAGTCACAGCCTACCACATTCATTTCATTTACGCCATTTTCTCTGCTTATTTTTATTACTTCATCCATATCCTTAGCAAAGGCGTCATCGTTGATATGGCAGTGTGTGTCATAGAACATTATTTAACTCTGCCTCCGCTGGTTATTTTATCCACGGTAAGAAGTTCCAGTCCTTCTTTATCTGAAGCGGCTAAAATCATGCCTTGGCTTTCAATGCCCCTTAATTTGGCTGGTTTTAAGTTTGCCACCACAACTACATTTTTGCCGATTAGGTCTTCAGGACTGTAATGCTGAGCCACCCCAGCGACTAACTGGCGTTTTTCACCGGCTATTTCTATTTGCAGTTTCAGAAGTTTATCGGCGTTTTCCACTTTTTCAGCTGTCAGTACTTTAGCTACCCGCAGATCAATTTTGGCAAAATCCTCAATCGTTATTTCCGGTTTAGGTTCTTCCGCTTTAGCTTTCTGACTGGCTCTGGCAGCTTCTTTTTTCGCTTTTTTAGCGGCTTTAGCGGCGGCGGCTTCAGCTTTTTTGGCTTCTTCGTCTTCTTTGCTGATTTCCAGTCTGGGGAAGATAGCTTCTCCCCGGGCGACTTTTATTCCCTGTGGTATTTTACCATAGGTAAGGCTATCCCAGGTTTGGATTTCCTGGTTATTGGTGAGTCCCAGCTGAGCCCAGACTTTAGCCGGTGTATTAGGCATAAAGGGCGTCAGCATAATGGTGGCGAAACGCAGTGCTTCAGCCATATTATAAAGAACCGTGGCAAGCTTATCTTTTTCCCCGTTTTTATTGAGATTCCAGGGTGCTGCTTCGTCGATATATTTATTGGCTTTGCCGATGATTTTCCAAATCGCCGCCAAAGCGTTATGGAATTCCAATTTTTCCATGGCTTCAGCCATTTCCTGGGGTACGGTTTGGAAGAGTTCTAAAAGTTCATCGTCGTACTGAGTTTTTTCGCCTGGGGGCAATATTTCGCCATCCTGGAATTTTTCCAGCATAGCGGTGGTGCGGCTTAAAAGATTGCCGAAGTCGTTGGCTAAATCCACGTTGATGCGGTTGATCAGTATATCTTCCGAGTAGTTGCCGTCGCTGCCAAAGATAAATTCCCGCAGGAGGAAATAGCGGAGGGCGTCGGTGCTGTATTTATCAGCCAAGATCATGGGGTCAACCACATTGCCTTTGCTCTTGGACATTTTTCCTTCATTCACCAGTATCCAGCCATGGGCGAATACTTTTTTGGGCAGGGGCAGATCCAGGGCCATTAGCATAATGGGCCAGATAACAGTATGGAACCGTACAATATCCTTACCTACCAGGTGTACGTCGGCTGGCCAATACCGTTCAAAGCGGGGATCGTCTTTGGTATAGCCTAAAGCGGAGATATAGTTGGTCAAAGCGTCCAACCAAACATAGATAACGTGTTTGGGGTCACCAGGTACAGGTATACCCCAGGAGAAGGTAGTACGGGAGATACTCAGGTCTTCCAGGCCTTGTTTAATAAAGTTTATCATTTCATTGCGGCGTGATACAGGCTGGATGAAATCGGGATTATCATCGATATACTTGAGGAGTCTGTCGGCGTACTTATCCATTCTAAAGAAGTAGCTTTCTTCTTTTACCATATCCAGATCACCGTCGCAGTCAGGACATTTGCCCTGGCTTTCCTTGATTTGTGATTCAGTGAAAAAGGTTTCGCAGGAAACGCAGTAATGACCTTCATAGGCTCCCAGATAGATATCGCCTTTATCCTTTAATTTTTGAAAGACTTTAGCCACGACTTCTTCATGACGTGGTTCAGTGGTGCGGATAAAGTCATCGTAGTCTATATCGAATTTCCGCCATAATTCCTTAAAGGAAGCGATGATTTTATCCACGTATTTTATTGGTTCCATATTGGCGGCGGCGGCGCTGCGTTCTATTTTTTGGCCATGTTCATCAGAGCCGGTGAGGAAATAGGCGTCATAGCCCCGGAGTTTTTTATAGCGGGTCATGGTATCCGCCGCCACTGTTGTATAGCAATGTCCTATATGCAGGGTAGCGCTGGGGTAATATATAGGTGTAGTAATATAAAAGGTTGGTTTTGCCATTGATCAAATCTCCTTATTTTCAGTTTTATCTAAAGTTAAGGGATAGATTTCATTTTTTTTCATCCCGTATTTATCAGCGATTATCTGCGCTGCGGTTTTGGATTTTACACCCTCTGCCATGAGTTTGCGAATTTCCTGCCGCAGCTCTTCTGTTTCAGGTTTGTTGTTTTCTCTTTCAGGATCAGTTCCTGCTACCACCAGGACCATTTCTCCTTTGAGTTCGTTATTATTTACAAATTCCAGCATAGCCCCAAGGGGCATTCGATAGACACTTTCGTGGAGTTTCGTCAGTTCCCGGCAGAGTGCCGCGTCTCTATTGCCCAGAGCCAGGCAGAGACTTTTTACATCCTCTTTTAAGTCGTGGGGGCTGATATAGAAAATCAAGGTAGCATCTATATTTTTGAGAGATTCTAAACGTTTTTCCCGTTCTTTTTTTCGCTGGGGCAGGAAGCCCTCGAAGAGGAACCGTCTGCAAGGCAAAGCTGAGACGGTAACAGCTGGCAGCAGGGCATTGGCTCCAGGCAGGGGATGTATTTTGACGCCTTCTTGGGCAGCGGCTTTTACTAAATCCTCGCCGGGATCAGAAATACCAGGCGTACCGGCATCGCTGATGAGGGCCACGGCTTTGCCGTCCCTGAGGATAGCCATAAGTTCCTCCCGGCGTTTAGCGCTGTTATGCTGATGATAGCTGATCATAGGGGTCTTTATTTGGTAGTGTTCCAGGAGTATGCGGCTGTGACGGGTATCCTCAGCGCCGATCACATCGGCGTTTTTTAAGACTTCTACCGCTCTTATAGTCATATCATCTAAATTTCCTATGGGTGTGGCTACCAAATAGAGGCCTCCTTCTAATACCTCCATGTTCTCTCCTTAAAAATTTCTATAATTTCGGGATTGTAGTGACCTTCGCTTGTTTTCAGCGTCAGGCTTTTCTCTTGTCCCTGGCATGGTTCTGTGCGCCAGCGGCAGAGGAACAGATAAGGCTCACTGCCTGTCTCGCTTATGATCCAGGTAACCTGTTCCTGATATAATCCTTCTATTTCACCTTTATTTTTTATTTCTTCCCAGCGTTGGGCTGGATAGGCAGTGACTAATAGGCCATTTTTTTTGAGAAGCCGGCGGCTTTCCCGGAAAAAGCCAGTCGTATCCCAGGCCAGTTCTATTTTAGCCAGATTTTTAGCCTGATTTTTTCCTGGACGTACAGTTCCTTTTTTGTAGTAAGGCGGATTGGCGATAAGACAGTTAAAGCTTTCCTCTGCCAGGAAAGCAGAGGCTTTCATCATATCGCCGGTTATGATTTTGGCGTCAATGTTATTTACGGTCATATTATATCTTGCCAGAGCCGCGGTTTCCTCATTAAGCTCCAGGCCCGTAATACGGAGGGAAGGTTCCCTGGCGGTAAGTAAGATAGGCAATATTCCGTTGCCGGCGGCGCAGTCCAGTATTTGCCAGTTTGGCGCTGCCGGGCAGTAGCAGGCTAATAAGAGAGCGTCCTGAGAGAAACAGAAGCCCTGGGGATCCTGATAGATGTAGAAATCCTGCCAGAACAAGTCATCTCGGCGCATTTTGCTTTTATTTATCATGGTTTTCAGAATTATCTTCTCTTTTCTCAGCTGCTTTTTCCTTATTGAGGAAGGAGCTGCAGAAGATACATTCATCCTCCCGTGATTCACCGAAATGGCTGGGGCAGATATGGAAACCGGCATTAAAGATAGCCAGCAAATTAGCTTCTCCGGAGACGGAAGTATTTTTTTTATGTACGATAGACTGTAGTGAGCGGTTATCCTCTTCCAGCCGCACAACGTATTTTCTGATCGTGGCTAATTCCTCAGCCAGGGCTTTTACTTTTTCTTCCAGCTCTAAAAGGGCGAGTTCCAGCATAAAATCCCTCTCCTTACTTAGATTAGTCTTCAGTTATGCCCAATTCCTCGGCGATGATTTCTTCCACAGGTATATCGTCATCCCGTTTCTTTTCCGGCGGAACGGCGTCGTCATCATTTTCGTATTTTAGGCAGCACATCAGCCTGCCGCAGATCCCCGATATTTTTACCGGGTTTAAGGATAAATTCTGATGTTTAGCCATTTTTATAGAGACAGGATGGAATTCCTCCAAAATACTGTGACAGCAGAGGACTCTGCCGCAGGCGGCGATGCCGCCTAACATTTTAGCCTCATCTCTTACGCCGATTTGTCTCAATTCTATCCTGGTACGGAAGACGCTGGCCAAATCCTTGACTAATTCCCGGAAATCGACTCTGCCGTCGGCGGTAAAATAGAAAATGATTTTACTGGTGTCAAAGGTATATTCCACATCGATAAGTTTCATATCCAGGTTATTGGTTCTGATTTTGTCCAGGCAGATTTGAAAAGCTTCCTTTTCTTTTTCCTTATTCTCATCGTTAACAGCCTCATCTTCCGGGGTAGCTTTTCTGATAACATCTTTTAAAGGCTGTACCAGTTCATCTTCTCCTACTTCCCTGGGACCAATCACTACCTGGCCGAATTCCAGTCCCCGGGCTGTTTCCACAATGACATTATCCTTAATAGTTAAATCTAATTCACCGGGATTAAAATAATAGATTTTACCCGCTTGTTTAAAACGTATTCCCACAATAGTTTCCATACTATCCTCTTCTTTCTGTAGCGCCTAAGGTGAGGCGTGGTTTTTCTCTCAGGGTCAATAAAAGATTTTCTACCAAGAGAGCGGTGTTGACCTGGTATTCCAAATATTCCAGGGCTTTGTTTACTTCCTGCCAGAGTTCCATAATTAACTGAGTGTTGTAACTGGGTGGAAGCAGATAATCTTTTTCCGCCGGCATACCTTGGCGGTAGCCGTAGTTGCGGCTTAGTATTTCCGTCAAACCCTGGCAAAGGGTAATTAAATTATCTTTAAGCCGGGTTTTGTTGTTTTCACTTGTATATTGTTGGCTGAGTTGAAAAATATATTCTATACTGCTGTCAGGCAGTTCCCTCAGGAGTTTATAGGCTTCCTTCAGTATTTCATGATTTATTGGCGCGGATTGTATTTTTTGTCTTATAATCCGGCAGCGGCTTTCGATAGTGGCTAAAGTCCTATCCTGATTGGCGGAAAGGAGGAGAAAGAGGGTATTAGGACAAGGCTCCTCCAGAGTTTTCAGCAAAGCGTTAGCGGTGATATCGTTGAGTTTTTCCGCTTCTGTCAGCATAAAGACTCTATAGCGTCCCTCTTGAGCCGTAAACTGGCTGTTTTTGATTAGTTGGCGGATTTGTTTTATGGTATAGGCTGTTTTTTCTGGTCTTAGGATCAGGAAATCGCTGAAGCTTTCCTCGGCTCCTAAGATACAGTGACGGCAGCGGCGGCAGGGCCGTTTTTCCGCTGGTGCCAGGCAGTTTAGAGCCAAGGCGAAGTCCATAGCGGTTTGTTTTACCGCTTCTTCCTCGCCGTAGAGAAGATAAGCGTGGCTTATATTATCTTCCGCCAGGTCTTTCTTTAATTCTTCCCACATATAAGGGCCTCCAGCTCAGGTTTTATAGCGGCGAACACTGTTTCTGGTTCTCTGCCGCCGTTTATTATGACGGTATTTTTTTCTCCGGCGGCGTCCAGATATCCCTGTCGTACTAATTTAAAAAATTGCTCTTTTTCCTGTTCCAGTCTGTCTGGTTTTTCCTGTCTGTTTTGTTCTATTCTTTTTCTGGCCTGGTCTGGCTCAATATCCAAAATTAAGGTCAGATCGGGTTTAAGGCCGCCGGTAGCCAGGGAATTCAAGGCAGTGATCGCAGCCATATCCAGGCGGCGTCCGTAGCCCTGATAAGCTATGGTAGATAAGGTAAAGCGGTCACAAAGGACGGCGGCGTTCCTTTCTAAGGCTGGTATTATTATCTCCTTTATGTGCTGAGCTCTGTCAGCGGCGTAAAGCAGTAATTCTGTTTGTGAGTCTATGGCTGTATTTTCTGGGTCAAGGAGAAGTTTTCTTATTTGGGCGCCTATTTTTGTGCCGCCGGGTTCCCTGGTCAAGATTACTTGATATCCTTTTTGGCTGAGGTATTCTTGACTATACTGTATTTGTTTGCTTTTTCCTGCTCCGTCTATGCCCTCAAAAACAATGAACATACCTTTTTTTCTCATAATTCTGGCCTTTGATTAAAAATATATTTCATATTATTATCTCATAATTTACGGGAAAAGGCAATGTTTTAATAGCCTTTTCCTTGTTATTCCCGGCAAATGTTGTTATAATACTCTCAGGCAAAACATAGCTGTCCTCAAGTTGTGGTTTGGGGGGTAGTATTTACGCGCCGGAATTTTCTCAGTTGTCTTTTAGAGAGACGTTATTTATAAATATTTTTGTTATATAAATACCGTGTATTAAAGCGGTGTTTCATAGGGGAGGCTGATTGGAAGTGATAAAGTTTAGAAAGGCTCGCATCGATGATGTAGAGAGTATATATACCTTAATTATGGCTTATGCTGAGGAAGGTCTTATGCTGCCTCGTCCTCGTCAGGTGTTATACGCTGATATACGGGAATATATTGTTGGTGAAAAAGAGGATGGCGAGATAGTGGCCATAGGAGCTTTAGGCATATTGTGGTCGGATTTGGCTGAGGTCAGATCCTTGGCGGTAAAAAAAGGATATAGGCGCCGGGGTGCTGGCAGTGAAATAGTTTCGATTTTAGAGTCAGAGGCCAGGGAGTTAGGTATTCCCCGGATTTTTGCTTTAACTTACCAGGAGGATTTTTTTAAAAAATGTGGTTTTTATGGTGCGGAGCACAGTGCTTTGCCGCAAAAGGTGTGGCGCGACTGCATAGACTGTCCGAAATTTCCCGACTGTGATGAAAAAGCGGTAATAAAAGATATTAAGGAGTGATTATACAGATGAAACTTTGGGGCGGCAGATTCGCTAAGGATAATTCCGAGTTGATGGAGGATTTTCATTCCTCTATAAGTTTTGATAAACGTCTTTTTGAGGAGGATATAGCAGGTTCCTTGGCTCACAGCGCTATGCTGGCCAAGCAGGGGATAATATCTCAGGCGGAGGCGGATGAGATACGCCGGGGCTTGGAGGAAATCCGGGAGGAAATCCGGGAAGGCAAGGTAGAATTTGACGTTAAAGCTGAGGATATCCATATGAATGTGGAGACCATGCTTATTGAGAAGATTGGTTCGGTAGGTAAAAAATTACACACAGCCAGAAGCCGCAATGATCAGGTTGCCTTGGACATACGTTTATTTTTGCGTCATGAGACAGATGCTGTTTTAGATTTACTGGCTGATTTGGCTGGTGAGTTATTAAACATAGCTTCCGAGCATACGGAAACCATAATGCCGGGTTATACTCATTTGCAGAGGGCTCAGCCCATAACTTACGCTCATCATCTCCTGGCCTATTTTGAGATGTTTTTACGGGACATCGGCCGTTTGCAGGACAGCAAGAAGCGTTTAAACGTCATGGTTTTAGGGTCTGGTGCCTTAGCCGGCACGGTCTTTCCCCTGGATCGTGATTTTGTCAGGAACGAGCTTGACTTTGAGGAGGTATCCCGTAATTCTTTAGACGGTGTTTCCGACCGTGACTTTATTATTGAATTTTTAGCTGCCGCCGCCATGATTATGACTCATCTTTCCCGTTTTTCCGAGGAACTGATTTTATGGAGTACAGGTGAGTTTGCTTTTGTCACCATGGATGATGCCTACAGTACAGGTTCTTCCATTATGCCTCAGAAAAAGAATCCCGATGCCGCTGAATTAGTCAGAGGAAAGACAGGCCGGGTATACGGTGATCTCATGGGAATGCTTACAGTGATGAAGGGTATCCCTCTGGCATACAACAAGGATATGCAGGAGGATAAGGAGGCCCTCTTTGATGCTGTTGATACCGTGAAAAAGTCTTTGTTGATTTTTAAGCCCATGGTATCAACTATGAAGATTAACAAGGAAAATATGGCTGCCGCTGCTGAGGGAGGTTTCATCAACGCTACAGATGCCGCGGATTATTTAGCGGAACATGGTGTTCCTTTCCGGGAAGCCCATGCTGTAGTTGGTTCTTTGGTACTTTACTGTGAGCGGGAAGGCAAAGCTTTAAAGGATTTGACTTTGTCGGAATGGCGTGAATTTTCTCCTGTTTTTGAAGAGGATATTTATGATTTTGTCAAGATTGAGAATAGTGTAGCCCGCCGGGATGTGGTAGGGGGTCCCAGTCCCCGCCAGTGCAGAGCCGCTATTGAGGCTGGCAAACAGCGTTTAGCCGCTGCCGTATCCCAGAAATAAGCGGAGAAGGCCATGGAATACAGAAAGAACATAAAAAATGGTGATAAGTTATCGTCTTTAGGCTATGGCTGTATGCGTTATACGAAAAAGGGCGGTAAATTTGATACAGCCAAGGCGGAAAGGGAGATGGCCAGAGGCATAGAACTGGGTATAAATTATTTTGACACCGCCTATACCTATAGAGGCTGCGAAGAGCTTTTAGGTAATTTTTTAGCCAAGGGCTATCGTGATAAGGTTTATATCGCCACGAAGCTGCCTCATTATCAAGTGAAGTCTCTTGCCGATGCTGAAAGGATTTTTCAGGAAGAACTTAGCCGTTTACAAACCGATTATATAGATTATTATTTGATTCATATGCTGACGGACATAAAGGCCTGGCGGCGTCTGGAGTCTCTTGGTGTTCAGACTTGGCTGGAGGATTTAAAGAAGTCTGGCAGGATCAGGAATTTAGGTTTTTCCTATCACGGCGGTACTCAGGGCTTTATTGATATAGTGGATGCTTATGACTGGGATTTTACCCAGATACAGTTTAATTATATGGATGAACATTCCCAGGCTGGGCGCAAGGGTTTGGATTATGCCCATGACCGTGGTTTGCCGGTAATGATTATGGAGCCTTTAAGAGGCGGTCGTTTAAGCCGTGATCTTCCTGGTGCCGCCAGGGAGGTTTTCAAAAAAGCCCGGCCGGAGCGGTCCCCGGCGGAATGGGGTTTGCGCTGGTTATGGAATGAGGAAAAAGTAACCGTTGTTCTTTCCGGCATGAACGATATAAGTCAGGTAGAGGAGAACTGCGCCGTAGCTTCGGCGACGCTGCCTGGTTCCCTGACACCTGAGGAGCTTTCCCTTTATGAAGAGGTGCGGGAGATTATAGAGAGGTCAGTAAGGGTACCTTGTACTGGCTGCGGCTATTGTCTGCCTTGTCCTCAGAATGTGGATATTCCCAATTGTTTTCGTTGTTATAATGCCAGTTACAGCGATGATCTTTTTACCGGCTTAAAGGAATATTTCATGGTGACGACTCTGCGTACTGACCGAAGCAACGCCGGATTATGTATAGAGTGCGGTAAGTGCCGGCGCCATTGTCCTCAGGGGATAGATATTCCTGCTGAATTAAAGAATCTGCGGCGGCGGCTGGAAAATCCGGTATATAAAATAGGCGCCGCGGTGGCAAAAAAAATCGTTAAATTTTAAAAGAGGGTCCAGGTTTAAACCTGGACCCTTTCTTAGGATATTTTAGAAAATCCCCAAATGTTCTAAGAGAATTTTTATGCCTAAAATAATGAGGATAGCGCCGCCGAGAAATTCCGCTTTAGCTTTATAGCGGACTCCGAAAATATTACCTATTTTTACGCCGCAGACGGAGATGATAAAGGTTACAATGGCAATAATAGCGGCGGCGAGGATAATGTTCACCTGCAGAAAAGCGAAGGTGACGCCAACAGCCAAGGCGTCTATACTGGTAGCTAAAGCCAAGACTATCATGGTTTTAAAGCCAACGGAAGCATCGGGTTCAATATCCTCTTTGCTTAATGATTCTCTGATCATGTTAGCGCCGATGAGGGCTAAGAGGGTAAAGGCTATCCAATGGTCTACGGCGGTGATTTTAGCTTGGAACTGTACTCCCAGCAAATATCCGATTATAGGCATAGCTCCCTGGAAAAGACCGAAATAGGCCCCGATAATCAAAGGGTATTGCGGTTTAATTTTTTCCATGGAAAGTCCCTTGCAGATAGAAACAGCGAAGGCGTCCATAGCCAGACCTACACCGATCAAAAAAATCTCTAAAAATCCCATACTCTACTCCTTTAAAGAAAAAATATGCCCAAAACATAAAAAAAGACCTATCTGTGACATAGAGTCACAGATAAGTCTCGTCATTTCAAATAAAGCCAGATAGCAAAGGTATCAGTATGTTGACTTTATTACGCCTCTAAGGCGCTGTCTACTCCCTTATCTTCGCTTTATTATATACGGGCAGGCCATAATTGTCAATATAAATATATTTCATATATACATGGCTTTATAGAGATATTTTCGTTCCGGCGGCAAAAACTCAAGTCCTTTTTTAATAAACAGCTCTGCGGCGGCTTCTCCTAAGCCGATAACATCCTCAGGATGAGTAAAATCAGTTATGCTGGGGTCAAAGAGGATGTTGGCGGCGGCTGGTATATCTTCTTCCCCATCCCAAAAGATGATTTTTAAGGGTATCATAGGCAGTGCCGGCAGGATAAAGCTTTGGTCGCCTCCCTGAGCTGTTTCAAGTCCCATATTCTTACCTACGGCCTTAAAGGCTGCCAGATTCCCTTCAAAAGCCTGAGCCAAAGGTTTAGTGCCGGCGTTTTCAAAAGCTCTTTCATGGACCCAGGCGTCTTTAACACCGCGAATAGTGATGAAATCCCCAGTTATTTCCGCCCCCTCCCTGGCTTCTAAAAGGTGGTGATAAATCAACATTTTCTGAAACACTGACGGTTCTTCTCTTTTTTTATCTTGGTAGTTTATAGCTCCGGTTTTCATATCCACAGTAAGATATTCCAGGAATAAAGGTACGATTATATGGTTATCCTCTATGTGTAAGCGGGTATTTTTTGCCATTACAGCGGCGTTTCCCTGGAGAAATCGCTGCTTATCATATTCGGCCACGGCCCAATAGTTATCTTTTGTCATGGTTAAGACCTCCTCTGTGCAGAATTATAGCATAAATATAGGAAGATAACATGGTTTATATTGAAAAAAACAGCGCTTTTTGATATAGTAACGGAAGAGGGGGTGACTCTTTTGAAGATTCAGCAATCAGCCGAAGATTATTTAGAGGCTATTTTAGTCATTCATCAGCGCAAGGGTGAGGTTCGCTCTATAGATATAGTACATGAGTTGAATTACAGTAAGCCCAGTGTCAGCCATGCTATGAAATTACTGCGGGAAAATGGCCATATCCTCATGGACAAGGATGGTTATATTACTTTAACGCCGGAGGGACGAGAGATTGCGGAAAGAGTCTATGAGCGTCATGTCTTTCTTACGGAAAATCTTGTGGCTTTAGGTGTTGATCCGGCAATAGCCGCTGAGGACGCCTGCCGTATTGAGCATGTGATAAGCCAGGAAACTTTCATCAAACTAAAGGAACATTTAGAAAAAACTCTAAAAAAGTGAATAAAAAAAGTAGTATTTTTCTTTATTTTTATGAGTAAAAAAGGTAAAAACCGGGCATTTTACAGGTAAAGAAAAAATTTATTTAAGTTTTTTTATAGCATCATTTATTAAAACACCTGCTATATGCCACTACCCTTAGAAAAAGTGCAGTGTATGACTATTTTTTTTAAAAAAGGTATTCCCAAACTTGGAAAAAGGGTGTATAATATAGCCACTGAAGAAAAACAGAAATAGAAAAGGAGCGAAATAATTATGGCAGTACCTAAAATTTCCCCCGAAGCGAGAGCGGAAGCTCTTAAAAAAGCTCAAAAAGTGAGAAAAGATCGTGCCGCTTTACGGGAACAGATGAAAGCCGGTAAAATGACTTTCAAAGATGTCATCGCTAAAAAAGATGATGATGTAGTAGGCGGTATGCGTATAAAATATGTATTGGAATCCATGCCTGGCATCGGCAAGGTCAGAGCCAAGGAAATTATGGATAAAATTGGTATTGACGAAAACCGTAAGGTAAAAGGTTTAGGTTCTCGTCAGATAGCGGCTTTGTTGGAAACCCTTAAATAAAAAGCCGTTTTTCCTTCCGATGGTTAGGCAGAAGGGTTATTACACCCGTCTTACTATGGAAAATTAAAAATAGTAATTGTTACCGATGTCAAGTGTATTGCCACAGACATCGGTTTTTATTTGGCGTAGCTGTCCTGGTTTCTTTGGTGAAACAGTGACTGTTCTGTGTGCCGGGACTCTTTTCCGGCAAAAAATTGATGTTTTTACCTTTTATTTTATGGGTTTTCCCTTTGAGGGCTTTCTTTTCTATGATATAATTTATAGTATATAGAAATATATCAAGGGAGGGAAAAATGAAAAAAATTATACCTTGTTTAATTTTAAGTATAGTTTTTGTTTTATTTATATCTTTGCCGGCGGAATGCGCGGTGAAGGATTTTCGCGGTGTATGGGTTTCCACGGTTTATGGGCTTGATTATCCGTCGTCGCCTACGGTTTCTTCGGCGGATCTCAAGAGCCAGGCCGATGAAATTTTGGATAATTGTCAGGAGATGGGCATGACCGCGGTTATACTTCAGGTACGCCCTTCGGCAGACGCCTTATATGAGTCTTCTATTTATCCCTGGAGCAAGTATCTTACCGGCAGTCAGGATAAGGCTCCGGCAGATAACTTTGACCCGCTGTCTTACTGGGTGCAGGCGGCTCACGCCAGGGGTTTAGAGCTGCACGCCTGGATTAATCCTTATAGGGCGGCGGTAAGCAAGTCGGATTATGATTCTCTTTCTGCTGCCAGTCCTGTTAAGACTCACAGTGACTGGGTCTATGAGTATAATGGCAGTTATTATTTTGATCCAGGCATTCCAGAGGTGCGCCAGATGATCGTAGATGGTGTCCGGGAAATACTGGATAATTACGCAGTAGACGGTATTCATTTAGATGATTATTTTTATCCTGGCCAGGGCGGCACTTATGATGACAGCACCTTTGCTGCTTATGGCGGCGGTTTTACTGATAAAGGAGATTGGCGGCGGCATAATAATGATCTGCTGATTCAGAGTCTTTATGAGACGGTGAAATCTGAGGGCAAAGTATTTGGTGTTAGTCCGGCGGGTATTTGGGCCAACAAATCATCTTTGGCTTTAGGTTCCGATACCAGGGGGAATCAGACATATTTCAGTTCTTACGCAGATACCCGCAAATGGGTAAAGGAGGGCTGGCTGGATTATATTTGTCCCCAAATTTATTGGTCCATAGGCTATGAGATAGCTGATTACGAGATTTTGGCTAACTGGTGGGCTGATGTAGTTAAAGATACTGGTGTAGAGTTATATATTGGCATGGCGGATTACCGTTACGCTGAGACTGGCAGCGCCAAATGGACAGATATTAATATTATTAAAGATCAGCTGTCCTTAAACGCCGCTATTCCTCAGATAACAGGGGAAGTACATTTTCGTTATGGTTCCCTAATAGATGTTCCCCGTCTGAAAAGTCTTTATGCCGCGGAATATACTGGTAAGAATTTACCGCTTCTCGTGTCACCGGCGGCGGAGCATACAAGCTATATCAAGGGTGACGCTGGTAATTTCCGTCCTGAGGACAATCTGACCAGGGCTGAAATAGCCACAATAATATCTCGTTTATTAGTAGATGAAAAGGGTAATTTCCTTTTTACCGAAGGTGCTCCGTATCCTACTTCCTTTAGTGATGTCAAGGCTTCTGCCTGGTATAGTTCAGCCATAGGATTTATGGAATCCCAGGGGATTTTTTACGGCTATGAGGACGGAACTTTCCGGCCGGACTCTTATGTTACCAGAGCGGAATGTGCTGCTGTTTTTTCCCGGTTTTTTACTGTTGTTTCCGGTTTAGACAATCCCTTTAAGGATGTATCATCATCCCACTGGGCTAAGGAGGCCATTATTAATTGTGCCGCCAAGGGGTATGTCGAGGGTTATGAGGACGGCAGTTTCCGGCCAAACAATAATATTACCAGAGCTGAAGCTGTAACTCTGATTAACAGAGTGTTAGGCCGTGAGCCAAAAGCGGAAATATTGACAGAGGCCCCTGGTTTTAGTGATATAACAGCGGCGCACTGGGCATATCTTCATATTTTAGAGGCTTCCTTTACTCACGGTTCTCATTAAAAGATAAAATCCTAATCTCCAAATGAGAGGACAGAATTATGTCAGAAGCAATATCCAATCTATTCGCTCCTTATATGGAGGGGATATCCCGTCTTTTTCAGGAGCATGCTTTTTTAGCCATGGGCTATACTACTGTAGTCCGCTGGTTATTGGCGATTTTGGCTGTTTTCATTTTAGTAAAATCCATTCGTTCCCTGCTGCAGGTGGAAAGTCCCTCAGAAATTTGGGCTTATTTAGGTTTTCCTGGCGGCGGCAGTCAGCCTTTAAAGCACTGGGAAAATCTTATAGGCAGAGCTAAAAGTTCTGATGTAGTAATCAATTTCCCCAGTGTATCCCGGAGTCACGGCACCCTGGTCCGAGATTCCCAGGGTCAGTGGCTTTATAATGATTTAAAGTCCAAAGGCGGCTCTAAGGTCAACGGTATTGAGGTTGAGGAACCGACGCCGATAAAAATGGGTGATACGCTTACCTTAGCCGGTGTAGACTTAATGCTTTTGCCTGTTACTGCCGCGGAAAAGCGGGAAAATGTACGAACTCGTATCAGGGAGGGGCGTCCTGTTTCTCCCTGGACTTCATTGATTGCTTTAACGATTTTTCAGGTTCTTACTGCTTTGCAGCTGGTAATCGCTTTAGGTGGGGAATGTCCCATAACGGTTCCCTTTTGTTTTTTAGCTTTAGCCGGTATAATGTGGCTGTATTTTGTGGTGCTTCGGGCCACTCACAGGGTAGGTTTTGAGATGGAAACCATAGCTTTTTTCCTTTCTACCCTGAGTTTAGCCATTACGGCGACGGCGGCGCCAAATTCTGTATTGAAGCAATTTATTGCCATATGTCTTGGTATAATTCTTTTTCTGGTTTTATGCTGGTATTTGCAGGATTTGAACAGGACAAAGAAGATTCGCTGGCTGATGGTAGCTTTAGGTGTTTTTCTTCTTTTGTTTAATATAATCTTTGGGACTACTAAATATGGGGCTCAGAACTGGGTTTCTTTAGGTGGTTTTTCCGTGCAGCCTTCAGAATTGGTGAAGATAGCATTTGTTTACGCTGGTGCCGCTACTTTAGATGAACTGTTTCAAAAGGGCAATTTAACTGTCTTCATGTTATTTTCCGGATTTTGCCTGGGTTGTTTGGCGCTGATGGGGGATTTTGGTACAGCCGCTATATTTTTTGTGACTGTCCTGATTATTTCCTTTATGCGCAGCGGTGATTTTTCCAAGCTTGTTTTGATAATTGGCGGTGCGGCCTTTGCCGGTATGATGGTTTTGCGCTTTAAGCCTTATATAGCTTCACGTTTTGCCGCTTGGGGTCATGTTTGGGAGTATGCCAACAGCACTGGTTATCAACAGGTACGTACTATGTCAGCGGCGGCTAACGGTGGTTTAGCTGGTGTTGGTGCCGGGGAAGGCTGGCTGCAGGACGTTGCCGCCGCTGATACGGATTTAGTATTTGGTATTCTCAATGAGGAGTGGGGTTTGATCATCGCTATTTTAGCGGTTTTATGTATAGTTACCTTGGCTATTTTCGCTGTCCGTTCTATTGTGGCGGGACGTTCGGCTTTTTACACTATTGCCGCCTGTGCCGCTACTTCTATGCTGTTATTTCAGACTGTGTTGAATGTTTTTGGTTCTGTTGATATTTTACCTCTTACCGGTGTTACTTTTCCTTTTGTGTCCAATGGCGGTACCAGTATGATGGTATCCTGGGGTATGCTGGCCTTTTTGAAGGCGGCAGATACGCGGCAAAATGCCAGCTTGGCTATACGTCTTCCCAGTAAAAAGGAGATAGGAGCCAAAAAACCGAAAAAAGCCCCTAAAAGAGAAAGGAGAAGAAAGAGAGAAGAATGAGAAAATTAGAAAAACGCGCTATTATTTGCATTGTTTTTGCCTCTATTCTCGTTATCGGTTTGGCGGTATTTCTTTTCCGCTATGTGGTAGACGGCGGTGATTGGGTCTCTTTTCCTGCTAACAAGCACATTTACAGTGACGGTGTTTTGGGCAGGGGTACTGTTTACGACAGAAATGGGACATTGCTTTTAAGCAATGAAGACGGTTCAGTTACCTATAACGACAGTGCCTCTATACGCCGGGCCACGATTCATTCGGTAGGGGATAAGGAGGGCAATATACAAACGGGAGCTGAGTCAGCTTTCGCTGATAAGCTTACTGGCTATAATCTGATTACTGGTACTTATTCCATGACAGGGAAGGGCCGTGATCTATATCTCACTATTGACGCGGATGTTTGTGCCGCAGCTGACGAGGCTTTAGGCAGTTACAGCGGTACGGTTGGGGTCTATAATTATAAAACCGGTGATATTATCTGTCTGGTAAGCTCTCCCAATTTTGATCCCTATGACCCGCCGGAGGTGGGTGATGATGACAGCAGCGGTCTTTATTTGAATCGTTTTTATTCCGGCCGCATAGTGCCTGGTTCCATTTTTAAGCTGGTAACCACGGCCGCGGCCATAGACAATATCAGTGATCTGGATTCTTGGAGCTATACTTGTACCGGCAGTATGGAACTGGGGAATGACAGGATCACCTGTCCCTATGTTCACGGCACCGTAGATATTGGCAAGGCTTTGACAGTATCCTGTAACTGCGCTTACGCGGAATTGACTTTAGAATTAGGTGCTGATGTCATGTCGGAATACGTGGATAAACTGGGTCTGACTAAATCACGTTCAGTCAATGGTATTAAGACGGCAAAAGGCAGTTTTAATTTCTCCACCGATAATCAGGCCAGTTTAGCCTGGTCTGGTATAGGTCAGTTTGAGGACTTGCTGAATCCCTGTACTATGATGATTTACATGGGAGCTATCGCCAACGGCGGCCGGGCTGTTTTACCTCAAACCATAGATAAAGTCAGAACTTCAATTGGTTTGCCGGCTTCTATTCCCTATAAGTTTTGGAGCGGTAAAATGCTCTCTGAAGAGACTGCTGCCAGCTTAGAGGAAATGATGCATAATAACGTGGTCAACAATTATGGTGAGGGTAATTTCCCTGGTCTTGATCTCTGCGCTAAATCAGGCACGGCGGAGGTAGGCGGTGACGCCGCTCCTAACGCCTGGTTCGCCGGTTTTATCCGCAACGAAGATTATCCTTTGGCTTTCATCGTTTTAGTAGAAAACGGCGGCAGCGGCAGTAAGGTAGCGGGACAGGTAGCCAGTACAGTTCTTCAGTCTATTGTTAACGGTGATTAATTACATTTCCCTTGCCAGTATAAAAGGGGTTAAAGATGATATTCCCCCAACAGCATAAACTTTTCAAAAAGGGTTCAGCCTTAGCTGAATCCTTTATCTTTTTCTCTTTCCTCAAACCGCGGCTGTTCCCTTATTGTATTCTTGTCCACCAATGGCCTGGAAAAAATTTTTCAGAAGATCTATAAAAAATGTAAAGTATACTTGACATGGAATAGTGTATGTAGTATTATATCAATGTAAAGTTTACTTTCCGTTTAACAGGAGGCTGAATTTGAAAAACAGGTTAGAAGCATTACGCAAAGAGAGAGGGATCAAACAGGAAGATCTTGCCGGGGCCCTGGAGGTTTCACGGCAGACCATTAGTTCTCTGGAAAAAGGGCGGTATAATCCCTCGATTCTTTTGGCTTTTAAAATCGCCCGGTATTTTGACATGAGTATTGAGGATATATTTATCTACGAGGAGGAAGCATAATGAAAAAATTCAGTTATCTTATCGCCGCCGGCGGTCTCTTGTTCCTGATAATAGGTTTTCTTTTGCTCAAACTGCTTTTAGCTCCCCAGGGTATATTTTTAGTGTTGCCCTATCTTTGCCTTGGCCTGGGCTGCGGCGCCTTTGGTTACGGCTTAGGTGAGATAGTCAAGGAAAAAGCCTTGAAGAACGATCCTAAACTGAAAAAGCAGATGGAGATAGAGAAAAATGACGAAAGGAATATTGCTATAGCCAATAAGGCCAAGGCTAAAGCCTACGATGTCATGTTGTACGTCTTTGCCGCCCTGATGCTGGCTTTCGCTCTCATGGGTGTAGAGGTCGCCGCCGTCCTTCTTCTCACCGCCGCCTATCTTTTTGTGGTTGGTTTTTCCATTTATTATCTTAACAAATATC
>CAWVFN010000027.1:0-50170 GCA_963928475.1 Bacillota bacterium | reverse complement strand
AGTCAATAGAGACTAAAGGCAGCTCACAAAAACCAAGTATACCCTTTAATTCACCTTCCGCAGCGGCTTTTAAGGCTCCGTTTATTTCTTCCACTGTCGCCGGTTTAGCCAATTCCACAGTTAAATCCACAACGGAAACATTGGGAGTGGGAACACGCATAGCAAAACCGTTTAATTTACCCTTTAACTGAGGTAAAACTAAGGCTACCGCTTTAGCCGCACCGGTAGTTGTAGGAATAATCGAGGAAGAAGCTGTTCTGGCTCTCCTCATGTCTTTGTGAGCCTGATCCAAAATACGCTGATCGTTAGTAAAGGAATGTACTGTAGTCATTAAACCTTTAACTATACCAAATTCCTTATCCACAACTTTAGCTACAGGAGCCAAACAATTAGTAGTACAGGAGGCGTTAGAAATAATATGATGCTTGGCGGGATCATATTCCTGCTCATTTACACCCATCACAAAGGTGCCATCCTCATTTTTGCCGGGAGCGGTAATAATCACCTTTTTAGCGCCGGCTTCTATATGGGCTTTAGCCTTATTGGCGTCACGGAAAACGCCGCTGGCCTCGATTACTATTTCTACACCCAGTTCTTTCCAAGGCAGATTCTTGGGATCCCTCTCAGCGTAGACTTTTACCTCTTTGCCGCCGACTACCATAATATCGTCTTTGGTTGCTACATCCACATTCCATGTACCATGTACGGAGTCGAATTTTAACAGATGAGCGTTGGAAGCGGCGTCAGTCAGGTCGTTGATAGCTACTACTTCCAGTTCCGGATTATCATACATAGCCCTGTATACCAAACGGCCAATTCTTCCGAAACCATTAATGGCGATTTTAGTTCCCACAGATAAGCACCTCTCATTCAATTTTTTGTAATTAATGTTGTTAAAAAAGGGTCATTTTTCGGTAAACTATAAGTAAAATCAATATTATAATTATATAATTATATTCTTAAAGGGAAAATCCTTTATCTATTTCCCTAAAAAACAGCGAATTTTTTTCGATTTATTCTCTGGATGACAAAACTCTGCTCGCTTCGTCACGGCGATAGGTACCAGGGGTCTTCCCTGTATGCTTCTTAAAGACCTGACTAAAGTAACGGGCGTCTCTAAAACCTACCCGCATAGAAATCTCCGCCACGGAATAGGAGGTATTAACTAAAAGCTTTCTGGCTTCCTCCATCCGCACATGAGTCAAATACTCAGTAAAGCTCCAGCCCTTCACCTGTTTGAAAAGACGGCTGAAATAGCAGGTACTAAGGTAAACTTGTTTAGCTACATCCTCTAAGCCTATTTCCTGATGATAATTTTCCTCAATATAACGAACAGCCTTATCAATAAGATTTACATTCCTAAATTCCCTGGAGGTGCGGATACGGCTTACCAGCTCATTGAGCCAATTTACTACCTTTTCCTTCATCATATCCAAACTGGTTTCCTTGGCCAGCTGATGTTCCAGATTCAGACGGCTTTCTTCCAAATTATCAAAGCTGACGCCGCTGTCTACTGAAGCACGGACCACCACACCGCAGATTTCCGATATTTTTAAACGAATACGGGCAATCTGATCATCATCATTGATATATTCAGACCAAAGAGAAAGGAAGGAACGGACAGTCCTGTCCCAATCTCCCATGCAGACAGCCATAACTAAATTCTTTTCATAGCCCTGCTTCAAAACATTGGCGTATTCACTGGTAGCTTCAACATCATCGGCGTGAATGGGCTGATCGCCGCCGTAAAGAATTCTATACTCACCAGCTACTGTTGCTTCCCGATAAGAACGGGCTATATCTCCGGGGCCGCGTCCGGCACGGCCAACACCTACAGTAACCGTGGTAGAACTGTTATCACGTACCGCTTTACAAATAGTATCACCTAAGGCCATGGCCATAGTTTTTAAAAGAGCGTCCTCAACATCTTCTTCTGCGGCTAAAAGCACGGTAAACTGACCATTGCCTAAAGAAATACAAAAATGTTCCGGCCAGTCTGTTAAAGCGTTTTCAATAACTTCCGTAACTTGACGCTGGATTATCTGTTTTTCCAACTCGCTCCTTAAATTATTCTGGGCTGAGAGGTTATCCATCCATATATTCATTGCCAGCCGCAGAGGACTGGTAATACCGAAAAATTCCGAACGGCTGTTCATTTCCGCCTCATCGGTAAGGTTCCCGTTTACCAAATCCATGACAAAGCCTATTTTTATAAAGGGAATAGCATCGGCTAAAGTGGCCTTAGTCTCCTCTAAGTCCCGCTGTCTGCTTCTCTCCTCCTCAATAGTATCAGCCAGCTTCGCGGCAATAGTCAGTATCTCATCGCTTTCCACTGGCTTCAGAAGATATTCAGCCATCCCTAAGCCCACTGCCTGCTGAGCGTAATGAAACTCACCATAGGCGCTTACTATCACTATTTTTACCGTAGGCAAAGCTACCCGTAAACGTCTGGCCACCTCTATGCCGTCAAAACCAGGCATACGGATATCCAAAAATACAATATCCGGCTTATGTTCCAAACCAAGGGCGACAGCTTCCTCGCCGTTAGCGGCTTCCGCCACTACCTTATAAAGTTCCGGCTGTTCCTCTAAAACACCGCGTAAATACTGGCGCTGCAACTGTTCGTCATCGGCAATCATTATTTTAATCACTACATTCACCTCTTTACATGGTTATATTATAACCATGTTATTTTATTTCCTTACACCACATAAGGGAAAGACAACTGCAAAGTGGTGCCTTTATTAATGGCACTGCTGATATCCCAGGCGCAGTCACTGCCAAAATGAAACTGCAAACGGCTTAAAACATTATTCAAACCTAAACCGCTTACCTGCCCCCCTTTGGTGGATTGTATATCTTCTAATTTAAAAATATTGCGCTGTAATTCCTCACTCATACCAGCGCCGTTATCGGAAACCTCCAAAAAAACCTGCTTGTTTTCAAGCCAGCCCTGAATGGAGACTATCCCTCCCCGGCGGCAGGGTTCTAAACCGTGCTGACAAGCATTCTCTACTAAAGGCTGTAAAATCATACAGGGCATTTTGGCGTTTAAAATTGAGGACTCCACATCTATGCGATGACTCATCCTATCCTGAAAACGAGCCTCCTGAATCTTCAGGTAATCCCGTACAGTTTTCACCTCTTCCTCCAAGGTTACGGTAGATCTTACCTGATACAAACTATAACGCATGAGACGAGCCAAAGCTATTACCAAGCTTTCCGTATACCTGTCTCCCTCTGTCGCCGCTACCCTGGCAATAGTATTCAAAGAATTAAAGAGAAAATGAGGATTAACCTGATTCTGTAAAGCGCTTAATTCAGCATCCTTTAATTTCTCTTCCAGCTCATGCTGTTTCTTCATAAAATTGACAAAGGTTTCCTGCTGACCCTCAAGATGCCGGCGGGCCAGAGTATTATCTATCAAATCAACGATACGATGGCCGATCAGAGCCATATATGTACAAAGACCCTCACATTTTTCTTTGGATAATACAGGAATATCCAGGGCAGAAGCCTCAATATAACGGGTATCCTCCTCTAAAAGAAAATGACCGCAGAGCATAGCGCCTATTTGACCATTCTCTCCTATAAGGGGATAGGAAATTTCCATTAAACCGCAGCGGCAGCGGTAAGCAAAGGCCGTATGATATTCACTGCCAGCGTTAATATCCTGCAAGGGTATGTCCAAGGGCTTGTCATCCAATAAAACAGACAGCTCAGAACAGCGGCCTGTACAATTAAAGAAGGAACCAGCATTAGCCACAGGCCTGCCCTCTTTATCAACTATCACCATGGACAAGCCGGAAAAATCCTCAAAAGAATCCTGCCATTCCCGAACGTCATCACTGTTTAAGACAGAAGTAATAATATTACTCCCCCGGGTCTTTTTGTTCCGTTCTAAAATCTCTTCTATCAGCTTGACACCATGAACAGCGGTGGAACCATAACCATCCGCGCCGATAGCCGAAGCTATCGCCCCGGTTACCGCGGCACCGCCTACTATGATATGCAAACCGCTTCTTAAACGAGCGTCATCAATGGCTCTTATGGTATCCTCCATCGCCCCGACAGTAGTTGTCAAAAGTGCCGAAAGACACAGTACATCAGGCCGGTGCTGTACTACCGCGTCAACAAAAGTACTGGAGGATACATCTACACCTAAATCTATAACCTCATAGCCTCTGGCCTGCAATACCATGGCCAAAAGATTTTTACCTATATCATGGAGATCACCAGCGACAGTACCTACTATTACTTTGCCTTGAGTAGGAACGTCACCATCGACAAGATAGGGACGTATCTCATCTAAACCGCCGTGAACAGCTCTGGCGGAAACCAGCAGTTCCGTTACATAAATCTCATTTTTCTCAAAACGCTTACCTACTTCGTTCATGGCCTTTAATAAGGCGTCATCCACAATCTCCATAGGCTGGACACCATTCTTTAAGGCGTCCTTGACCTGTTCCCTAACGCCGGCCACATTACCCTGGGTTACATCATCTATTAAACGGCCGTATTTATACTTGCTGTTTTTTTTCATAATTGTTAACACCCTCAAAATCTTTTACGCTTGCCAGCGCTGGGTATACCCAGATCCTTACGGTACTTGGCTACTGTCCGCCGGGAAATATTTATGTCTTTGGCAGCTAACAGCTCCGCGAGACTCTCATCGTTTAAGGGTTTGACAGGGTCTTCTCCCGACACCAATTCCCTAAGCACACTTTTAATATGAGTAACGGAAGATTTATAATCCTCGGCACCGCCAACACCATTGACAAAGAAATGCTTCCAGGGATAAAGGCCATGAGGAGTCTGGACAAATTTATTGCTGATGGCCCTGCTTACTGTGGACTCATGTACGCCTACAATTTCCGCTACCTTGCTAAGATTCAACGGCACCAAGTAATCTGGACCCTTAACAAAGAAATCATGCTGTAAATCGATAATCGCCTCGGCAATATGATAAATAGTAGAACGCCGCTGTTCTATGCCTTTAACGATCCAGGCGGCGGAATTAAGCTTTTCCTTGATAAATTCCTTAGCCTCATCAGTAACATGTTCATCGTCTTTGATAAGCTTGAGATAAAAACTGTTTATCCCCACCTTAGGTATACTGGAATCATTGACTACAACGACAAAGTCATCCTCCACCTTTTCTATTACCACATCGGGATAGATATACTCTACCACGGTGTTATCCTCAAATTCCAGACCAGGCCGGGGATTCAGGGTGCGGATAAAATCCACTAAACTCTGTACTTCCCGTACTGGCAGTTTCATTTTTTTAGCTATCTGGGGCAGCCGGTTACTGGCTACCATATCCAAATAATTCTCAATGATCGTACATAAACGCTTATAATTGGGATCCTTCTCGTCCAATTGGAATAAAAGGCATTGCTGTAAATTAATACCACCGATACCAGGAGGATCAAAACCGCGAATGATCCCTAATACTTCCTGAACCTTTTCTTCCTCTACTTGAAGTTCCTCCGCCATTTTCTCCGGCGTCAGCAGCAAATAACCATCTCTGCTCAGGTTGGAAATGATAAACCTGCCTATGCGGCTCTGTTCCTGATCGAGATCAGCCAGATTCAGCTGAAACTCCATATATTGGTACAAATTGGTATACTGCATTTCCACCGGTTCATAATCATGAGACACCTGTTCCTGTACAGGGGCCTTAGAATAAGAGTTTTCCTGCCAATCCGCGGCGATTTTTTCCCAGTCATACCCGGTTTCTTCACTGTTATTTTGGCGGTTAAGCAAATCCTGCAGAGCGTTATCTATTTCTTTCTGGGCAGAATCTATTTCCTCCCCGCCGTCAGACTCATCACCACCGCTGCTGGAACCATCATTAAACTCCTGCTCCAAAATGGGATTTTCCTGCAATTGTTCCTCAATAAAGGATTCCAGTTCCAACAGAGGCATGGTCAAAAGTTCAATAGCCTGACGCAATTCCTGGGTTACGACTAATTTCTGGGTTTGTTCTAAGTTTAATCTCTGCTCTATCATTACCCTGACCTCACATAAATAAGTCGTTATAAAATATTAACCCTATAATATTTATAAAATTTATAAAAAATAATCCTGCAAATATTATACCATGAAATTTGAAAAATACCACATAATATTAGCAAAAAACCGCCATTATTCTAAATCTTCCGCCATTTCCTGAATCTTTTTCAGCCTATGCCGGACACCGCTTTTGCTTATAGGCGGCTCAACCATTTTGGCTAAATCCTCTAAACTGCTCTGAGGATTTTCCAAACGCAGCAAAGCTATTTCCCGCAGACGCGGCGGCAGTTTATCAAGGCCTATGGACTTGTCTATTTTATCTATGGCCTGGCGCTGAACCAGGGAAGTATTAACAATTCTTTCCATATTAGCCAAATCAAAATTTTCCTGGCGATTAACATTATTATACAATTCCTTGCGGATGCGCTCATTCTCAAAAGCGAAAAGAGCCTGGTGGGCACCGATCAGCCCTAAAAATTCCACTATCTGATCGCCGTCTTTTAAGTATAAGACATACTGCCCTTTCCGCTGGCAGATACGGGCATTTATTTGAAAATCAGCTAAAAGGCTCTGAAGTTCCCTGGCGTGAGCCAAAGTGGAGCAAACTATCTCCATATGATAAGATTTCTCCGGATTATTGACGGAACCGCTGCCTAAAAAAGCACCCCGCAGATACGCACGCTTACAGCAATCTTTTTTCAGAGCTTCCCGGGGAAAACCATCCCGGAAATTGTTGCGCCAATGACCCTCCCCATCCATCAGTCCCAAATGAACAAAGATATCATCCACGCCAGACTGAGGCGGAATCTCCACCGCGTAAATCTTATTTTTTTTCAAGCGGTTTTTACGGTAAACCGTAACTTCACCAGGACGCTCAAAAAGTACTTTAGATAACTTGAATATTTTCTTGGCTACTGCCACGTTTTCCGTAACTATAGACAAGGTTATGCCCTTAGTACTGTTAATCGATATGGTGCCGTCTGTCTTAGTCAAGGCTAAAAATTCCGCCAGCTGACAACAGCGGTTAGCAGTATTCATTTGGGATATTTGTATTTTTGTTTGAGAAGAAAAGGACATCAGAACCTACCCCGCGCTATAAAATCCGCCAAAACATCGGCGTCGTGCTTGACTATTTTTTCCTCTTTCACCAAAGGCAGACCTACATATTTAAGACGCAGTTTGCGTATAGCCTGAGCGTCATTTTCTACCTGATCCAAACCTTGGGCTCTATATTTTTCCAACATTTCCCGGGATATACCAGCGGTATTAACAATTACACCGTCTAAAAATGGTTCCGGCCACAAACCTACAATAGCGTTGATATGATCGGAAAGGCAATAACCATCGGTTTCTCCGGCTTGAGTCATCATATTGGCCACATAATATACTGGCGCCGGAGACTGGATCAAGGCCTCTATTATACCTGGTACCAACAAATTTGGGATTATACTGGTATAGAGACTGCCGGGACCTAAAAGTATAATATCCGCCTCCATTATAGCGTCTATGGCGTCACTGTTCACCTTGGTACAAGCCGGCTCTAAGGCCACTTCCCTGATGGGTCTGGGATCTTGAACTATTGTAGTTTCCCCTTTGAGGAGGGAACCGTCAGACATTTTCGCCGTCAGAATAACTTTATCCATAGTAACGGGAATCACCTTGCCCCGAATGTTAAGGATACGGCCTATTTCCCAAACCGCCGCCGCCATATCTCCCTCTTTTTCCGCTAACCCACTGATCAGCAAATTACCCAGACAGTGACCGCGCAGTTCCGCCGGATTCTCTAAACGATAATTAAATAACTGTTCTAAAGTGCCCTCACGAGGCGATAAGGCTACTAAGCAATTGCGAATATCGCCGGGAGGCAAAGCGTCACTGCCGCTGACAATACGGCCAGAGCTGCCGCCGTCGTCTGTAACCGTAACAATGGCACTGGCATTATAAGTTATGTTCTTCAAACCCCGCAGTATCGTGGAAAGTCCTGTACCTCCTCCTATAGCCGCTACAGCAGGACCTGTTCGTATCTGGGCTTCCCGAGCGGAACGGGCTGCCATAGCCTTCCGCCGGCGGATTATACCTAAATATTTTCTATACCGATTCCTGGCTATCAACAAAAAAAGCAGACCAACACTAAACAGAATAAGGGAGGAAAAACCCGAATTCATAAAGTCAATAAGCCAACGGGGAATAAATAAGGCCGCCGGATTCTTAAGTAAACGCACAACATTGAGAAAAGCAAGTATGATCAAGGCTAAACCTAAGAAAAAAGCTATATTCCACCTCTTAGCGTAAAATTGATTTTTTCTTCTCATTTTTTACCCACCCGCCAAATATCTCTATGACTTACGGTATTACAATATTCAGCTTCTCTCAATATTTTACCTATCTCCTCGGCAAAAAATACCGAACGATGCTGACCGCCAGTACAGCCTACGGCAATCACTAAATTATCTCTGGTTCTGGCCTCAAAATTAGAAAGCATAAATAACAGCATATCCCGAAGACGGCGAATAAACTCCTCAGTTGCCGGAGCCGCCAGCAAAAAATCACCTACAGCCTTATCAAGACCAGTGAGAGCCTTTAAACCCTGATCATAAAAGGGATTAGGTAAAAAGCGCACGTCAAATATAAAATCAGCGTCCTGGGGAATACCATACTTGAAACCAAAGGAAACTACGTTGACCATTATCCGGGGACCTGTGCTCTCGCCAAATAAATGACGCACATATTCCTGCATATGAGGAACGGTAATATGGGTAGTGTCTATTTTTCTGTCAGCTATCTCCCGTACCGGCGCCATGAGCATTTTTTCCTCCTCAATAGCGTCTAAAATCCGAAGATGATTGCCTAAAGGATGACGCCGCCGGGTTTCCCGGAAACGTTTTATCAAAACTTCTGTCTCGGCCTCAAGAAAAATTATTTCTGTCGCCACGTCTTGAGAGGAAAGCACATCTAAATTACGGAAAAAAGTATGAAAATGACCATTTTCCCGTATATCCACCGCTACCGCCGCTTTAGTCACATTACGATCAGGCAGCGACAAAGCAGTGATGAAATCTACTAATAACTCTACAGGCAGATGATCCACGGCGTAATAATCTAAATCTTCCAGCATTCGCAGTACCTGACTTTTTCCAGCCCCGGACATGCCGGTAATAATTTTTAATTCCATAAGATCCTCCTCTTAGACGATAAAAGACTTTACTATATATTTTTATTCTAACATATAAAAAATAAAAAGAAAAGAAAAAGCGGCTGGAATTAAAGGTATCAAACCTTTCCAGCCGCTCCGATCCATCAATCAAAGAGAGGTGTGCTGAAATAACGCTCAGCAGTATCAGGCAGGATAGTTACTACGGTTTTGCCGAGTCCCAGTTTTTCCGCCAAATGCAAGGCCGCCGCCACATTGGTGCCGCTGGAAATACCGCACATAAGACCCTCTTTTCTGGCTAAATCTTTCGCCGTTTCTAAAGCCTCCTCATCGCTGACAATATATATATCATCATATATTTCCGTATTCAGATTATCCGGAATCAAACCATCGCCAATACCCATCTGCAAATGAGTGCCTACAGTACCGCCAGCTAATATCGCCGCGTTTTCCGGCTCTACCGCCCATATCTCTATTTCCGGATACTGAGCCTTTAAGACCTCCCCTACACCAGAAATAGTTCCGCCGGTACCAACGCCGGAACAAAAACCATGGATAGGACCTGCTACCTGTTCCAAAATTTCTAAAGCAGTATAATGCTTGTGCACCAAAGGATTGGCTTTATTAGTAAATTGCTGAGGCACAAAAACTCTGGGATCAGCTTTTTCCATATCCATAGCCGTGCGAAGACATTCCTCTATACAATCGCCTATGTTGCCGCTGTCGTGGATCAATTTTACCTCAGCGCCATAATGCTCCACTAACTTGCGGCGTTCCTCACTGACAGAGTCCGGCATGATGATTATTGTTTTATAACCCCGTACCGCACCGATGAGGGCTAAGCCTATACCTTGATTGCCGCTGGTAGGTTCAACGATAATGGAATCCTTGTTTATTTTTCCCTCTTCCTCGGCGGCGTTTATCATATTCATGGCGGTTCTGGTCTTAATGGAACCCCCTACATTTAATCCTTCATACTTTACTAATACCCTGGCGGAACCAGGTTTCACCATACGGTTAAGCTTTATTATGGGAGTTTGACCCATGGCTTCCAACACATTATTGTATATCACTATGAAAACTCTCCCTATCTTCTGATTTAAACAACTCCTTATATTATACTCCAAATACTAAAAAAATGGTAGTAAAAATAAAAAAATCAGCGGGTTTTTTATAACATAATGATAAAATAAAGCACTCTGCGCCGATAAGCGCGGAGTGCTTAATATCAAAGATCATTCACCGCTATCCGTAGACTCAGCATCGCTCTCAGCCGCCTCGTCGGTACCGCTGTCAGAATCAGCGGCGCTTTCCTCAGTTTCGGCGGTATCTTCAGCCTCGGTATCCTCTTCCACTATTTCCTTACCGTTCTCATCATAGTACACTACAGTAGCATCGGCCTCAAAAGCGGTAAGATAATTATCTATGGCCTCACTTCGCTTAGTCTCTAAATCATCATCCTTGATCTGTTTTAAGATGGTGTCCATATCGTCAGAGGAGGTCATTTCATCTACCTTGATAATGTGATAACCATATTGGGTTTTAATGGGGGTTCCCGTATATTGACCCACCGCTGTCAGTTCAAAGGCCGCGTTGGTAAACTCTTCCACGTAAGAGCTGCTTTCCTTAGAAAAGGCACCTTCTAACTTACCGCCGTCAGCGGCGGAAGCTGTATCATCTGAATTTTCCTGAGCCAATTCAGCGAAGTCAGCGCCTTCATCCAGCTGGGCGATTAACTCTTTAGCCTCAGCCTCAGCTGCCGCCCATTCTTCATCAGTATAAATCACATTGCCGTCATCATCGGTTTCCGTTTCCCTATCACCAGCGTCAGGAGCTATGAGAATATGAGATACAGTCCGGGTATTATAAGATTCAGGATCCTCGTCATAAATGGCCTGAGCTTCCTCATCGGTCATGGTGGATTCAGGCACTTCCTCTATACCTATATTTTCCTGGCAAAGAGTTACCAGATAACCATAACGGTAAACATCCACATCCACACCCATGGACTTTATATACTCTCTGCCTGTATCGGCATCGCCAAAGGTAGCCGCTAACTGCTCATCGAAATAGGCATCGACTTCGTCATCGGTAGGATAACAATCCAATTCCTTAGCCGCCTGTTCAATCATTTTTTGACCGATCAGTTCCTGAATTACCGTATCCTTCATGGAAATTTTCTGATCGTTGGTAAGCTCATAGCCGTTTACTTCATAAATAACCATGAGATTATCCATATACTTGGTATATTCTTCCTGAGTTATGTCTTCACCGTTTACCGTGGCTACCGGCGAGGCACCACAGGCGGTAAAAGCAACAGCGCAAAGTATGACGCAAAAAGCCACTAATAATTTTTTCATTACCTGATCTTTCTTCCTTTCTTTATATGGGTATCTCTTAAATATTAAACATTCAACTGTCTTTTCCTTCTTTTTTGCTCTTTTTTTCTGCCTCCCGATCTAAAAAAGATAATACCTTCAGCAAATACAGCAAGGCCTTAACACTGCTAAGCTGACCGCACTTAACCGTTACCTCCAATACCGAGGTCATCTTAAACTCGAAACGGCGGCCGAATTTACCGATTAAACGGGAAATATCACCGGCGGCGATTTGTTTTAAATCTTTAAACACAATTTTAAAGTCATGTCCCCGCTGGATGATGGATACAATACCCAATTTCTCACCTAAAATCTTTAAACGGGCCACTAAAAAAAGATTATATACACTGTCAGGAATGGAACCAAAACGGTCCTCCGTCTCCGCCAGCAGCGACTTTAAAGACTCCTGATCCCGTAGATCAGCAATCTTTTTATAAAGTTCTATCTTCACATCATCATCACCGGCATAGGTATCAGGCAAATAGGCGGAACACTGGATATCTATATTGATCTCTTCCCGCTCCTCCTCTATCTCCTGACCCTGTAAACGCTTTACCTCCTCGTTGACGAGACGGCAATACATATCAAAACCCACCGAGGCTATATGGCCGTGCTGCTCCGGCCCTAAAATATTGCCGGCACCGCGAATCTCCATATCCCGCAGAGCTATCTTAAAACCGCTGCCCAAATCGGTATAATCCCTAATCGCCGCCAAGCGCTTTCTGGCCGGCAAAGCCAAAAGGTCACCGCCACGATAGAAGAAATAGGCGTATCCCTGTTTACGGCTGCGTCCTACCCTGCCTCTTAGCTGATACATCTGAGCAAGGCCCAGGCAATCGCCTCTGTCCACAATTAAAGTATTGACATTGGGAAAGTCCAAACCTGACTCAACAATAGTAGTGCAGAGAAGAATATCAGCATTGCCGTTCATAAACTCTACCATGACCTTTTCCAGTTCCCTTTCAGCCATCTGACCGTGGCCTATAAGAATACGAGCCTCAGGTACTAAATTCTGTAAATAGGCAGCTACGGCAGTTATATCCTCAACCTTATTATGGACATAGTAGATCTGACCATTCCGAGACATCTCCCTGACTATAGCCTCTTTGACAACTCGTCCCTGATATTCCATAACATAGGTTTTCACTGGCTGCCGTCTCGGCGGCGGCGTTTCTATGACGCTGATATCCCTGGCTCCCAATAAAGACATATGCAAAGTCCGGGGAATAGGCGTAGCTGACATGGCCAAAACATCTATATTTTTCTTTAATTCCTTAATCTTCTCTTTATGAGCCACGCCAAAACGCTGTTCCTCATCGATAATGAGAAGACCTAAATCTTTATATTTCACCCTTTTGCCTAAAAGCATATGGGTGCCTATTATGACATCTACTTTGCCAGCGGCTAAATCAGATAACGTATCTTTTACTTCCTTAGAGGATTTAAAACGGCTCAAAGCCCTGACTGTAACACCAAATTTAGTTAAGCGCTGAGAAAAAGTCCGCTCATGCTGCTGAGCCAAAACAGTGGTAGGCACTAAAACCGCGCACTGTTTGCCGTCTAACACAGCTTTAAAGGCCGCCCGCAATGCTACTTCCGTCTTGCCGTAACCTACATCACCGCAAAGCAGACGATCCATGGGTTTCTCCTTTTCCATATCAGCTTTAATATCGGCAATAGCATCACTTTGATCCGGCGTTTCATCATAGGGGAAATCACCTTCCATCTCCCATTGCCAGGGACTATCCGGAGAAAAGGCATATCCTTTTTCCCTGGACCTTTCGGCGTAGAGCCGCAATAGATCCTGAGCCATCTCCCGTACAGAACCACGGGCCTTAGTCTTGACTGTCTGCCATTCCTTGCCGCCTAACTTGTTGACTTTTGGCGGAGCGTCAGTATTACCAATATACTTCTGGAGCATATCCATTTGATCCGTAGGAATATAAAGCTTATCCTCACCGCGATAACGTATATGAAGATAATCCCTGGTAATACCATCTACTGTCAGACGTTCCATACCGATATACTGACCTATGCCGTGGTTTTCGTGTACTACATAATCCCCTTCCCGCAGATCCACAAAGGAAGTTATAACATTGGTTTTATCCTTCTTCCTGGCAGACCTCTTTTCCTTGACTATACCAAAAAAATCCCGAGCCGCCAGGAAAAAACAGGGAATATCACTGCATTCCAGGGATTTTCCCAAAGGATAACGGCAAAGCTGATATTTTTTAACCTCCCAGGTATCGGCAAAGGCTCCCATCTGTTCTAAGGCCTTATCATCGCCGGCACAGAAAATCAACTGCCCCCGTGACGCCAATTCGCGCAGTTCATAACCGCGTTCACTGCCGCCGCGGCTAAAAGCAAATTCCCGCAAGGGAAATGTAAAGGATATTTCATCCCCTAAACCAGTGGGACTTTTAATAAAACTGTAGGACAGCCAGGAACGGCAATTTAAAGCCTGTTTAACTTCATCACAGCTGAGGAAATTAGCTAAAAAACTGGGGAAAACCTCACCCTCACTTAAAAGCTCACTATATATTTCCCTCTCTTCCTCGTCCTGACGGTCTAAGGCTCTGACTATATCCTCTGTCTCATCCAACACTAAAAGGCCTTGGTCACCTAAATAGGACAAAAGAGTAGCCTGCTCCTGATAAAAGTAGGGTAAAAGCTGAGCCAGATAATCCGCCTTAATATCATTTAAAACACTATCCTCCATATTGGCGGCTTTATCCATGGCCCGCTTTTTGGGAGCTTCCCGCAATTTACCTATCTGCCCCTTAGCCTCGGAAATAAATGACGCTAAGCCTCCATCTCGTACTGCCTCGGTAATAAGAAACTGAGCCGCCGGGATTATGGTTACAGACTCCACCTGACCAGTGGAAATTTGATTACTAGGGTCAAAGCTGCGGAGAGATTCTATCTCATCGTCAAAAAAATCCAAACGATAAGGAGAGGCAGAACCAATAGGATAAAAATCTACAATACTGCCGCGCACACTAAAAGAACCTGGTTCCTCAGTAAGAGATTCTCTGTTATAACCTAAAGCCACCAGGTCATGAGCAATCTTGTCAACACTTATAACATCTCCTACCTTGAGGGTAAAGGAAAGATTACGCCAAACCGACGGCGGCATAAGCCTTTGTCCCAGGGTAGTAGCGGACGCTACGGCAAAAAATGGGCCGCCGCCGCTAAGACCAGACATGACCCGGACACGCTCGGCTACAGCGTCACTGTTTTCTCTAAAACTGTCATAGGGCAGCAATTCCCGGGAAGGATAGTAGGCTACGGCTTCAGCATTAAAAAAACGACGGGCCTCCTTATAAACACTTTTAGCCCTGTCCTCACTGGCCACAACATATAATAAAGGCCTTTTCTTGGACAGAGCCAAATGTACGGCTAACATCAGCCGGATATCATCGCTGACACTTACCACCTCACAGCGGCGGCAGTCAGACTTGAGAATATCATCATAATGGGGTATTTTCTCTAATATTGAGGTTAAGAGTTCCACTTCCATAAAGTTTCCTTTTATTTGTCTGTTTTCATTATATGCTCCATAAGGGACTTTAATGCTTTTTTGGGTTTTTGAGGCTTGGCGGGTTCCGGCGTTGCGTCCTGGCCGGATTCAGTGCCGTCCCTTTCCGCTTTTGGCAATTTGGCATACATATTATAGCCGCACATTGCCGCATCAACACCAGATTCCAGCCAGAGAAGAGCACAGTCAGCGGCTTTTGCCATAATTTCCGTTAACTTTTGCCATTCATCAGCAGAGAAATTACCTAAAACATGTTCTATTACCCCTTCTGAACCGCCATGTCCAATGCCTATCTTTAAACGAGGGAAATCATCACCGCCTAAATGCGCAATAAGGGACTTTAAACCATTATGACCGCCGCTGCTGCCTTTGGGACGCAGTTTCATAGTGCCTAAAGGCAAAGATAAATCATCAGAGATCACTAATATGTCCCTGTTATCTATTTTGTAGTAACGCGCCAGCTCACCTACACACTGACCGCTGAGATTCATATAAGTCTGAGGCTTGACCAAAAGGACTTTTTCACCCTGAAAAAAAACTTCCCCAATAAAACCATTGTTTTTTCTCTCCTTTACCTCAGCGCCTATTTTGTCAGCTACGAGATCAAGGACGATAAAACCTACATTATGACGGGTAGTTTCGTATTGCTTACCGGGATTGCCCAATCCCACTATCATCTTCATATTATAAACCTCACTCTTTCTTAAGTTATTTTAACATATTTTTCCGGAAATAAACATAGGATTTTATTACCGGCGGTGAATTAGTCAAAAACTCCGCCAAAAACTGGAACAAGTTAATATATTTACTCTATTAAGGAGGCTCCAATATGGAAATCAGCAGTAAAAATCTTTTAGGTTCACCAGTCTTCGCCATTGACGGCGGCGAAAAAATGGGACAAGTACGCGACTATATCTTTGACTCTGAAACCAGAAGCCTTAAGGCTCTGATTATTGCCAAAGATAAGAGTCTAAGCGAGGAAAAATTCCTGCCCTTCGGCAATATACAATCCTTGGGCAAAGAAGCTATCACCATTAAAAACAGCCAAGCCCTGCGGAAAAAAAATCAGGAACCCCTCTTGGCGGCAGAATATAAAAAAAATCGAGGCATAATAGGTATAAACGTAATTACCGTCAATGGCGGTTCCCTGGGAAAAGTAGCTGATTTTACCATAGACAGCGAAACTGGAATAATAAATTACATAACTTTAGGCGGCAAAAATCTGGAACGTTTCTTTAGAGGTATTAATTATTTAGACACCTCTATGGTGGAAGTCTTTGGCAGTGATGTTATTCTCGCCCAAGCCGACGCTGTTCCCTCGCCTAATAAACCATTCTCCTGCGGGGATCAGCCTCATACCCAGTCCAAAACCGCCCGCTCTGCCTCTCTCTGGAACCAAGGCAAAGACAAACTAATCGCCAAAACTAAAGACTACGTTGAAAAAGTACCTAAACCTAACGTCTTCGCTGAAATCAAAAAAGAAAAACCCCTGGCTGATAAGGGAAAAGCCAAGGGAAATATTTCCTATAAAGAAGATAAATGACACTTATTCAAACAGTCTGCTTACCGAAAGGTTATTATTGATAGAACGAATGGCCTCGCCTAACAAAGAACCAACGGAAAGTATCTTGAATTTTTCGTTTTCCAGTACGGAACTGTTCTTCTGGGGAATGGTATTGGAAACCACCACTTCCTTAATGCAGGAATTGGTGAGGCGCTCTACTGCGGGACCACTGAAAAGAGCGTGGCTGCAACAGACATGTACCTCTCTGGCTCCATGTTCCATGATGGCGTCGGCACCTAAGGTGATGGTGCCGGCGGAATCAATAATGTCATCCACCATAATAGCGATCTTACCGCTGACATCACCGATAAGATTCATGATCTCCGCTTCGCCAGGAGCGGGACGGCGCTTGTCCACAATGGCAATACCGCAGTTTAAGCGGCCCGCCAAATCCCGAGCTCGGCCTACACCGCCGATATCGGGAGATACTACAATAATATCGCCGTCAAAATCCTTCCGCTTATAGTAATTGGCTAAAATCGGCATGGCTGAGAGATGATCCACGGGAATATCAAAAAAGCCCTGGATAGCCGCGGCGTGTAAGTCCATGGTGATGAGACGGTTAGCACCAGCGGCAGTTATAAGGTTGGCTGTTAACTTTGCGGAAATCGGATCTCTGGCTTTGCTCTTTCTCTCCTGACGGGCATAACCATAATAAGGAATCACCGCCGTAATATTTTTGGCGGAAGCCCGGCGCATCGCGTCGATCATAATGAGCAATTCCATCAAGTTGTCATTTACCGGCGGACAGGTGGGCTGTAAAATATAGACATCAGCGCCGCGAACGCTCTCATTGACGTTGACAGCAATCTCGCCATCGCGAAAACGCTGGACACTGCATTCACCTAAATCTATTTTTAAATGTTCCGCCATTTCCTGAGCCAGAGCTAAATGGGCGTTACCCGCAAAAAGTTTCAAAGAGTTATCATTCATCGCCATTCCCTCCAAGACTATTATCCCAAATAAAACCTACTATTTAATATTAGCCACTAATTCCTGTTTTCCTTTTAAAAAAAACAGGAATTTTACTATTTTTTGTGGATTTCCCGGAATTTTTCCGCCCAGCCCTGAATATTTTTCTGCCTGGCTCTGGCTACACTGAGAGAATCAGCGGGAACGTCTTCGGTAACTACGGCACCAGCGGCGATATACGCACCCTCCCCTACTTCTACCGGCGCCACTAAACTGGCATTACACCCCACAAAAGCCTTATCCTTAATGGTTGTGCGGTATTTCTTAAAGCCATCATAATTACAGGTTATGGTACCACAGGCAATATTACAGCCACCGCCTATATCACTGTCGCCGATATAGGTAAGGTGGGGGATCTTCGTACCTTCACCTACATTACTGTTTTTAACCTCCACAAAATCGCCGACCTTAACTTTAGACGCTAATTGAGTACCAGGACGCAGATAGGCATAGGGACCAATATTACAGTCAGAGCCAATTTCCGCATCCACCGCTGTACTGCGCCAAAAACGGGTATTATCCCCTATACGGCAGTTCCGCAGTTCGGAATTGGGACCTATCTCACAATTCTCACCAATAACCGAAGCCCCTCTGATAGTGGTAAAGGGTTCTATTACCGTATCAGCGCCGATAACCGCCGCCGGATCTATAAATGTAGAAGCAGGAGCCAGGATAGTAACACCATCAGCCATTAGTTCCTCATTCTTGCGGCGGAACAAAACAGCCGCCGCCTCACTTAACTGCTTTCTGTCATTTATACCCTTTACTTCCTCAAAATCAGAAATCCGCCAGGGATAAGACTTTAACCCCCTGTCTCCGGCAATAGCAATGGTATCAGTCAAGTAAAATTCGCCCTGACTATTATCATCCCTTAATTCCGCTACCGCTGAACGTAAAAAGTCAAGATCAAAACAGTATACGCCGCTGTTTATTTCCGTTAAGGCTTTCTCCGCCTGGGTGGCGTCTTTTTCCTCTACTATCTTCTCAAGAGTGCCGTCAGCGCCTCTGATAATACGGCCATAACCAAATGGATCTGTTAAATCAGCGGTAAGCACTGAGCAAACTGAAGCTTTTTCCTCATGAAAAGCTAAAAATTCCCGTAAAGTCTCCTCCCGCAGCAAAGGCGTATCACCGCAGAGAACCAAAACAGTACCCTTTTCACCATCTAACGACGGCAATGCCGACTTAACTGCGTCACCTGTGCCGCGCTGCTCCCTTTGTAAAACAAAATCTGTCTTATCCTCAAAAACCTCTCTTACCTTCTCTGCACCGTGACCGATAACGGTAATTATCTTTTCAGCACCGCAGCCGGCAGCGGCGGCTATAACATAATCTAAAATAGGATGGTAGGCCGCCTCATGCAAAACCTTAGGCAATGAGGATTTCATTCTCCTACCTTTACCAGCCGCTAAGATCAAAACAAAACGTCGCAAAATATCACTCCTATACAGAAAAAAATGATAGGTCAAGCCAATCATTTTTTTCAATTTACGAATCACTATAAAATTCTACGGCAATCCGGTAACATTATACTGTTTTTACAACAAAAAAGCAAATTCCGTAAAGGCCGCTTCTGTTCCATTGCTTTACGCCAATGAACCCTTACTAAAGCTTTAAGAAGTCAATGTTTTAATCTTCCGGCATTTCCCCATCTTCCGCAGCTAAAGATGATTCATTTAATGCTTCGGTTTCCGCTAAAGCTAAAGCCTCCTCGTATTTTTCTAATACCTTTTGTTGCAAAGTATCCCTGGCTTCCTGAGATATCGGATGGGCAATGTCCCGGAATTCACCGCTTGGCGTCTTGCGGCTGGGCATAGCGACAAAAAGACCATTTTGACCATCGACAACCTTGACATCATGAACAACAAAAGCGTCATCTAAGGTGACGGAGACTATGGCTTTCATTTTGCCTTCAGATAATAATTTTCTTACTCTCACATCTGTAATATTCACAAGAAGTCCCTCCTTTCAGTCTGGTGAAAATATTTCTACATATTTCAATAAAATCCTGCAATATTTTCCTTAAAAATATTATTTTTTTGCTTTAACTTTATTTTTTTGTTATACTATTTAATTTTCACCACACCACTGTCTGCAGGACGGACTATATAACTCTTTTCCTCTCTGGTTTTTATGGCTTCTTTAGCCTTTTCCTCAGCGCCGGCAGGCACCAAAGCGAATATCGTGGGACCGCTGCCAGACATCAAAGGATAAAAGCCTAAGGACAGATAATATTCCTTGAGATGTGCTAAAGCAGGATAAAGGGGGATGGTTACCCGCTCCAGATCGTTATACATATTAGCCGCTGCTGTAACTATGTCCCCCTTCTCCATAGCCTGGATTATTTTAGCTTCCTTGTCTGTCTCTCTTAAGGGAAGCTGATCGAAAGCTGAAAAAATCTCTTTTGTAGCTACATGAAAGCCACCCTCTGTCAAAATAAGGATGCAGTCAGGCAAGGACGGCAGCTTTGCCAGTTTCTCTCCTTTACCCCGGGCTAAGGCAGCGCCGCCTATCACACAAAAGGGTATATCAGCGCCTATTTCTCCGCCTATAGCCGCTAACTCCTCTTGACTAAGGCCCAGATTAAAATAATCATTAATGCCGTAAAGAGCAGCGGCGCCGTTGCCGCTGCCGCCGGCTAAACCAGCTCCCACAGGAATCTTCTTATCTATTACTACATGGATCTCACCGGGGAGAGCAAAACGCCGCCGCATCAGCCGCCAAACACGGGCAACGATATTATCTTCCGCTGCTCCCAGGGAAAAACCTGGTACAGACAAAGAAAAATTCCGCCGGCCAAAATCAAAAGTCAAGGTGTCCCAAAGGGAAACAGACTGCATAATAGAAGTCAGCTCATGATAACCTCCTGGCAGCAATCCTTTTACACTGAGATACAAATTGATTTTAGCGGCGGAACGATAGGTCAGCATTTAAAAAGTCACCTGTCCCAAATGTTTTCTCAAACGGACGGCGGCTTCCTCTACCCGCTCTTCAGGAATAGTAAGGGAAATACGGAAATATCCCTCGCCACTGGGACCATAACCGCTGCCCGGCGTAATGACAACACCAGCCTTATCCAAAACATATTCCGCGAAAGAAGCGGAAGTATAACCTTTAGGTACCGGCGCCCAAATATAGAAAGTGGCTTTAGGCGCCTTTAAATCCCAGCCTAAATCATTAAAAGCCTTGACAATGACATCACGGCGGCGGCTATAAATGGACTGCATTTTACGGATAGCCTCATCACCCTGTTCCAATGCCACAATGCCAGCCTCCTGTACAGCCTGGAAAGCGCCGCTGTCCACATTGGATTTATAACGGGCTAAAACAGCGATGGCCTCAGCATTACCCAGAGCACAGCCTAAACGCCAGCCAGTCATGTTAAAGGGTTTGGAAAGAGAATTAAACTCTATGCCTACCTCTTTGGCACCGGGAACCTGTAAAAAGCTGGGAGAACTATAGCCATCATAATTAACTTCCGAATAAGCGTTATCATGACATACTAAAATATTATATTTTTTCGCAAAAGCCACTACTTCCTCAAAGAAGGAAAACGGCGCCACGGCACCAGTAGGATTATTGGGATAACAAAGCCACATAATCTTGGCTTTTTTAGCCACTTCCTCGGGAATCCCGGCTAAATCAGGTAAAAAGCCATTTTCTTCCTTTAAAGGCATATAGTAAGATTCCCCGCCAGCCATCATAGTACCAATGGAATAGACGGGATAACCAGGGTCAGGGACTAAAGCTATATCGCCGGGATCTATATAGCAATAACTTATATTAGCTATACCCTCTTTGGAACCTATCAATGTAACAGCTTCGGTTTTGGGATCTAAATCCACATCAAAACGTTTCTTATACCACTTTGTCACTGCTTCCCGGAAAGAAAGCATGCCTATAGAGGAAGGATATTGATGATTAGCTGGTTTTTTTATGGTTTCCGCCATGGCCTCTATAATATAATCTGGCGTGGGCAAATCAGGATCACCAATACCAAAACTAATGACATCTACCCCTTTTTCCTTATAATCCTGTATTTTCTTTTCTATTCCCGCGAAGAGATAAGGGGGAATCTCCCGAATTCTTTTAGCTTCTTGTATCATATCTTGCCTTTCTTACTCATCATAATAATATTCGCCAGCGGCAATATAAGTAGCAGGACCTGTCATCATCAGATGTCCGTTTTCTTGCCACTCACATTCCAGATCTCCGCCTAAAAGGTGTACCAGAACCTTACGGTCAGTATAACCGTTAAGTACCGATGCCACTACAGAGGCGGAAGCGCCAGTACCGCAGGCTAAAGTCTCACCACAGCCCCGTTCAAAAACCCGCATTCTGATTTCTCCCGGTGACAGCACCTCAACAAACTCGATATTAGCCTTTTCCGGGAAAATAGGATGGCTTTCCAGCAATGGTCCTAAGGTTAAAACCGGCGCCTTGGTCAGATCCGGCCAAAAAGTTACGGCATGAGGGTTTCCCATGGAAACGCAGTTCATCTCAAAATCGTAGCCCTCCATATTCATGGGCTGAGCAATTATTTCTTCCCGCTCCGTCTCAATGGGAATCTCCCAAGACTTTACCCGCGGTATTCCCATATCCACCTGAACTTTATCAAGTTTATCGCCATCAAAAACTAAAACAGGCTTGATAGTGCCGGCGGCTGTTTCTACTTTCATCTCTTTTTTCGCAACTATTTTGTGGTCGTAAACATAAGCGGCAAAACAGCGGATACCATTACCGCACATTTGCGCCTCAGTACCGTCGTCATTAAAAATACGCATACGGATATCATTGAGATCCGAGGGCAAAACCACTAATAAGCCATTGGCGCCGATACCAAAATGACGGTCACAGACGGCCTTGGCCAAAGCATTGAGATCCTCAGGGAGATCATTATTAATGCCGTCCACGATAATGAAATCATTGCCTAAGCCGTGCATTTTTGTTATTTGTAATTTCATTTTCCTTTTGCCTCCAAAATCCGGAAAAATCAATATTTAGTAAGGTAATGTTCTATTTCCCAGGGTGTAACCTGGGTAGTAAAGGCCTCCCATTCTTTTTGTTTGGCCTTGACAAAACAGTTAAAGACATGAGTGCCTAAGGCCTCGGAGATGACAATATCACCACGAAGCTCATTAATAGCGTCTATAAGAGTATGAGGTAAACATTCTATACCCAAAGCCAGACGTTCCTCAGCATCAAGATCATAAAGATTATAATTACAGGCTTCCGGCGGCGTAATTTTATTTTTGATTCCGTCTAAACCAGCGATCAGCATAACTGCCGTGGCTAAATAAGGATTACAAGCCGGATCAGGACTGCGCATTTCCACCCTGGTAGAAGGACCGCGCTTGGCGGGAATACGCACTAAGGGACTGCGGTTCTTATCGGACCAGGCAATATAAACAGGAGCCTCATGGCCAGAAACTAAACGCTTATAAGAATTTACCGTAGGATTGATAATAGCGGTAATAGCCGGAGCGTGCTTCAGCAAGCCGCCGATATAATAATAGGCTATTTCTGAAAGCCCATTTTTGCCATTAGGATCATAAAAAACATTACGGCCTTCTAAGTCGCATAAACTCTGATTCATATGCATACCAGAACCAGCTATACCGTAAATGGGTTTAGGCATAAAAGTAGCGTGAAGTCCATGACTCTGAGCCACCATACGTACTACCAATTTAAAGGTTTGAATACGGTCAGCGGAACTTAAGGCATCACCGTATTTGAAATCTATTTCATGCTGACCAGGAGCGCATTCATGATGAGAAGCCTCGATCTCATAACCCATATCCTCTAAAGCCAAAACCATGGCTCGGCGAGCCGCGGAACCACGATCCACCGGCGAAAGGTCAAAATAACCGGCCTGATCATGGGTTTCCAAGGTAGGACGTCCCGTGTCATCAGTATGAAAAAGGAAAAACTCAGCCTCTGGACCTACATTCATAGTATAGCCAAATTCCCGAGCCTTAGCTATAGCAGCCTTTAAGACATAACGAGGATCACCCACAAAAGGTTCTTCTTTAGCGTCATATATATCGCAAATCAAACGAGCCACACCACCGCCGGCGTAATTACCCGGCAGTATATTCCAGGTATCCAAGTCGGGCTTTAAATACATATCGCTTTCTTCAATACGCACAAAACCATCGACGGAAGAGCCGTCAAACATAATCTCGCCATCTAACGCCTTACTTAACTGGGAAACGGGAAGATTTACATTTTTTAAAATGCCAAAAACATCGCTGAATTGCATACGCACAAATTTTATGTCATTTTCTTTGGCGCTGGCGATAATATCTTCCTTACTATACTTGCTCATGGGTACCTCCCTAATAATTTATTCCCTTAATTATACTATATTAGGAACCCAGAGAAAAGACTATTTTTCAGAAAAGAGGCATATTTTACTAATTTTTATCTTATGATGTTAAAAGGAAAAGTAAACATGAGGTGGATATATGAGTAAAAGACATAGACCCTACAGAAACTTTATCAGCGCCGAGGAACTACTCAACGCCCTGCGCCAAGGCGGCTATCAAATAACCGGCGGTCCCAACCAAAACTTTAATCAAAATCCCAGCCCAAATAATAATATGGGAAATCAGCAGCACAATCCCAATGTCCTGGGCAATAATCCCCAAAATACCCTTAACGCCCTGGCAAATCTTGTCAATAACCTTAACGGCGCTAACAACCCTAATAACCCTATAACACCACCAGCAAATCCCATGCCGCCAATGCCGCCGGGAACCGGTCCTATACCCCCTGGCGGACAACCGCCCTTAGCCGGACCTATGCCGCCAATGCCTAATATGAATCCAGGTTTAAACCCTTTTCATCCCCTGGGTAAACAACCGCCAGGACACGAAGGCAACAAGGGAGAACCTAAAAATGATATAGAAAGCTTACGCCAGCTTTTACAGGAGATATTAGCCATCCTCAAAGAAGATGAGGAAGAAAAATAAAACTAACCGCTGGTTACCTTTTGTAAACTTAAGACAACAAAATCCCCGCTTAAAATCTCCAAAAATAAGAAAATAACCCCCTTGCAGGGGGTTATTTTCTCTATCAGTCGGAAATTAAAGCATCAATACCAGCCTTTGGATTTTTCATAAGCTATAATAGTAGCTAAATTAGCCTCCTCAATATCACTGAATTGGGACTCGCTGAAGGAACTGTTCGGAGAGTACCAGGAAAATTGAGAAAAATAATTCCGCCACTTATCTGTTTGAAACTCATAACCATGACGGGCATATATCTCATTGCGGATAGCCGCCACTTCATCCTGGCTATAACCCGCTAAATCTGATTCGGTAATATAACAGCTATTAGTAGGCCAAAGATAACCGTCTATAGCGGCATAGGAAGAGGAAGACGGTGCCGTATCGCCCCGCCAGCCCATGCTTTTTTCATAATCTACTATCGTCGCGATATTGGCGTTCTCAACATCATTAAACATGGAATCACTAAAGTTCGCATTTGGGACATACCAGGAGAACTGGGAGAAATAATTCCGCCATTTATCTGTTTGAAAAACATAACCGTGACGAGCGTAGATCTCATTGCGGATAGCCGCTACACCTTCCTGAGTATAACCCCTTAAATCATCTACTGTAATATAGTATCTGTCACTAGGCCACAAATAAGCGTCTACCCACTGTTGTGAATCCGGCACACTGGCCTCCTCCACAACATTAACGGCTACGGAAGTATTTTCCTCTGTAACCGCCTCTTCCTGAGCCGCCGGCTCAGTGGCCACATCTTTTTCTGCTTCTTTACTGTTAAAAGCTATGGCAGTGATAGCTACTATCGCACAGATTAAACAACAAACCACAGCCACTATACCAATGGTAGTATTTTTCTGACCCTTACCACTCCCTTGTAAGGAGCCGCCGCAATACTGGCAATGTTTGTGCTCCTCGGAAACTTCCTTACCGCAATGAGGACAATACATAAAATCAACTTCTTTCTTTTTCTTTATGCTAATAATAAATTTAACATAAGTTGGAAATTTGTCAATAATATTTTAAAAAAACGGGAAGGAGACAGTAACTCCTTCCCGTTATCTCACTAAAGTTTTTAGAAAATCGGAATAACAGCACCGTCATAAGTATCATTAATGAAAGTGCGTATTTCCTCACTGGTCAAAGCTTTCATCAAAGCCTGGATAGCCTCATCATTTTCATGACCACTGGCTACAGCTACGATATTAGCATAGGTCTGAGCCGCTTCACCTTCGGCATCCTCAATGGCGATAGCATCGGTTTTAGCGCTGAGTCCAGCCTGGATAGCATAGTTGCCATTGATAACAGCCATATCCACGTCAGCTAAGGAACGAGCTAACTGAGCCGCTTCAATCTCTGTTATCACCAGATTTTTAGGATTATCAGCAATATCCAAAATAGTAGCTGTAAAACCAGCATCCTCATTTAAGGTTATCAAGCCTTCCTGTTCCAACAGCATCAAGGCACGAGCTTCATTAGTACCGTCGTTAGGCACAGCAATGGTGGCTCCGTCAGGCAATTCTTCTATGGTAGCTACCTTACCAGGATAAAGACCAAAGGGTTCGTAGTGAATAGCGCCGGCGGAAACAAGATTTGTGCCGTTTTCCGCGTTAAAGTCATCTAAATAGGGTTTGTGCTGGAAATAGTTAGCATCCAGCTCACCGCTTTCTACGTTGAGGTTAGGCTGTACATAATCATTGAATTCCACGATCTCTAAAGTGTAACCTTCTGCTTCCAACAGGGGTTTAGCAGCTTCCAAAATTTCCGCGTGCGGCGTTACGCTGGCACCTACTTTAATAGTGGTAGTGGCGGCAGTATCGGTGCCTTCATCTGCAGCAGTGTCATCAGAGCTGCCGCAGCCGGTAAGGGCGAACAACGCCATAAGAGCAACGACCATCAGGGATAAAACCTTTTTCATCATATTTTCCTCCTTGTTTAATAAAAAATATAAGCGCCGCCAAAACCGTATCAGCTGGCAATAAAGCCGGTTTTATTTTCTACGGTAAATATACCCGGCGCTAAAATCTGCACAGCAGATCATTTTCAATTAATACGTTTGTCACCTATTTTCGCTATCCTCATTCCTACTTCCTGGAACAACTGGACAATAACAACTAAAATCAGCACCGTTACCAACATAACATCAGACTGATAACGATAATAACCATAATTAATGGCAATGGTACCTAAACCGCCGCCGCCAACAAAACCTGCCATAGCCGTATAACCTAAAATAGTGGTAATAGCAATGGCACTGCCTACAATGAGAGAAGGACGGGCTTCCGGCAGTAAAACTTTAGTAACTATCTGCATAGGTGAAGCACCCATGGATTGAGAAGCCTCAATCACCCCAAAATCCACCTCTTTAATGGATGACTCAACCATACGAGCAACAAAAGGCGCGGCGCCTATCACTAAAGGTACGATCGTAGCTGTGGAACCTAAAGAAGTGCCCACAATAAAACGGGTAACGGGGATCACCGCAACCAGTAAAATAATAAAGGGTACGGAACGTAAAAAATTAACAATAAAGCCAAGTACGGCATTGAGCCAACGCACAGGACGAATGCCATCCTTGTCAGTAACCACCAAAATCAAGCCTAAGGGCAAACCAATAACATAAGAAAGAAACGTAGAAACAATAGTCATATACAACGTTTCCCAAATACCCACTAAAAGGAGATGGATCATATTAGCGTCAAACATTATTTATCCTCCTCCTCAAAATGAATTTTATTTACGCGCAGATAACTGTATATCCGTTTTACCTGCTGTTCCCTTTCCGGCAGTTCAATAAGCATTTGACCAAAGGTCTTACCATCAATCTTTTGAATGTCAGCAAAAAGAATATTTACCGGCGCGCCGCATTCCAATACCATATTGCCAATAACAGGCTCAGTAAAGGTATCGCCGTCAAATACTAAACGCAAAGTATTGCCGCCTACAAAAGCCTCGGCTTTCTTGGCGCCAGGGAAAATAAGCTGCTTGGCCATATCACTTTTAGGCTCTAAAAATACATCGGCAACTTTTCCCACTTCCACTACGTGACTGCTGTCAATAATGGCTACCCGCTGACATATTTCCTCAATAACACTCATTTCATGGGTGATGATTACAATAGTAATACCCAAATTCCTGTTGATCTCTTTTAAAAGATCTAAAATAGATCTGGTAGTGGTAGGATCTAAAGCACTGGTGGCCTCATCACAAAGAAGCACCTTGGGATTAGTGGCCAAAGCCCTGGCTATGGCTACCCGCTGTTTCTGACCGCCGGAAAGCTGGGAGGGATAAGAACCTGCCTTATCAGCTAATCCTACTACCTCCAATAACTCCATGGCCCTCTTCTTCGCTTCCTCCTTGGGTGTACCCGCAATACTCATGGGAAAACAAATATTCTGCAGAGCGGTTCTCTGCATCAATAAATTGAATTGCTGAAAAATCATACTCATAGAGCGGCGCACCTTCAGTAATTCCTTCGAGGAGAGCTGCCCTAAATCATGACCATCGAAAATCACTTTGCCCTCTGTAGGTCTTTCCAAATAATTGATACACCGCACCAGAGTGCTTTTACCAGCACCGCTTAAACCAATAATACCAAATATTTCCCCTTCTTCGATGGAAATGTTGATATTATCTAAAGCAATCACCTTATTCTGCTTGCTCTGGAAAGTCTTATTAAGATTTTCGATTTTAATTATTTCACCCATTACTTCACTTTTACCTCTATTCTTCGCTAACAGCTATCTTAAAATTTTACATCATATGGCTAATAAAGTCAACCAGCAGTGGCTATTTATAAATAGGGAACTAATATGATACCATGTAAAGTACATAAAAATATCCTGCTGCTGCCGCCTTGGAAAATCAAAATCACCTAAAATAACAAAGGTTTATAAATGAGCCAATATACCACCTTATATTTAATTAAACAAAATACAGATACAGCTCCCACAATACTGCAAGCTGTATCTGTATTTTATTACAAAAGTATTAGCCTTAAGAACCCAATATACGCGGAACATACCTTTCTACTTTTTCATATATAACTAAATCGTAATCCTTTTCCGCCAAAAGCTGAAAGCGTTGATTTCTGTCTACATCTATCTCAGAAAAATACCTGCCTAGAGTAGGAATCATCGATTCAGAAAAAGAATCCCCTATAATTAAAAGTTTCATATCCCCCTGTGCCTGAGTCCTATATTCAGAATAACTATTATCACCATAAGGACGGCTAACCGCTATATGAGAACTAACTTCATCAGTAAAGTTAAATTCTAAATCAGAGTAACTAACCGTACACCCTAACATATTATAAAGATCTCCTTTAAACATCGATGTTTCAATATATTTTTCATCTATATCATCGACCTCTATACCTACAAGCGACAAACATTCCTTAGCCCCCAGGTAACCACCTATCAAATTCCAGTGAGTATCTGTTTTATAATAAAGCTGATACTTGTCCTTATACTTTAAAAGCTCATCCCGTAAATAAAGAGAGGGAATATCCACATTTTCCTGCAAGTAATCCATTAGTTGCTCAGTTTGGTTAAATGTACTATGGCGTATATAACTATTAGGCATATATTCGCTATATATCAAAGATTTATTTGGACATACCAGAAAAATCATGGGTACATCGTATTCAGCACAATAATTATTCATAGAGTTAAGATGTTCAGCTATAGCTTGTAGTTCATCTTCGCTATATCTTTTCTCTCCTACATAATCAGCCATGGTATCACCGTCATTAGCATATTGGCTATCATAAAAAAGCCAGTTATCATCACCTAATAGCACAGATGACGAGGGAGAAGTTGAGAATATCGTTAGCTTTATATCAGCAAATAAGCTATTGAGTTGAACACGAAAAGGAATGTAATCATTAAAATAAGCCTCATAGGCAGAAGAAAATTCCTCATAAGCCGATAAAGAAAATGCTGGTCTTTCTGCTAAGTCCCTATTCTCCCCCTCAGCGGTGGCAAAAGAAGCAGAAAAAGGCCTTAATAAAATATAAGATACCAAAAACAATATAAACAAACAAAATGTTAAGATACGGCAAAATTTTTTCATAATAAGCCTCTTAGAACCTAAAATATATAAACGGATTATAGGCGTTACTTGCCAGCAACATAGTAACATATATCAGTATAATTACTATTAATAAAACTTTACCAACTTGATAGACACCGCTTTCAGCAATAGAATACTTTTCCCCCCAATGTGAATACAAACACTGCAACGGGCCGCTTAATAATACAGCTAAAAGAAGAATAAACACCGTATAATTTGTTAAATAATAGGAGAAATGTATATAGGCATCGGGATTTGGCACAAACATATATTTAATATACATAACAGCATAGGTAATCGAGGGGGATCTGAAAAAGACCCAGCCAATTACAACAACACCTAAAGCATAGACAACACCAATAGCTTTATGTCTGTCCATAAAACGACCCAGTCCTAAACGTTCAATTATCTGGAAAAGACCATGCCAAAGTCCCCAAAAAATAAAGGTCCACCCTGCTCCGTGCCATAAACCGGTAAGAAAAAAAACTATAATAAGATTAAAATATGTTCGCCTAACACCTTTACGATTACCTCCTAAAGGTATATAAAGATATTCTTTAAACCAAGTAGAAAGAGAAATATGCCACCGTCGCCAAAAATCTTTGATGGAATGAGAAATATAGGGATAATTAAAATTCTCTTTAAACTCAAAACCAAACATACGCCCCAAACCTATTGCCATATCAGAATAACCAGAAAAATCATAATAAATTTGTAAAGTATAACATATTATACCAATCCAAGCTATAGAGGGACTTAAATATCCGGCTTCCAAAGAAAACACAGCGTCAGCAGTGGCACCTAAGGTATTAGCTAAAATCATTTTTTTGCCTAAACCAAAGACAAACCTGCAAATACCGCTATGAAATTTTTCCCAAGTCACTACACGATTTTTTAACTGCTGTTCAATATCGTAATATTTAACTATAGGTCCCGCGATGAGCTGTGGGAAAAAAGATATATACAACGCTAAATTAAAAATATTTTTTTGTACTTTTACATCCCGTCTATATACATCTATGACATAAGACATTCCCTGGAAAGTAAAAAACGAAATACCAATAGGTAAAGCTAAATCATGAAGAGTAAAACTAGTGGTAAAAAATCTATTTATATTAAAAATAAGGAAATCAAAATATTTAAAATAACAAAGCATCAGTAAACTGACACTCAAAGAACTTGTCAATAAAAATAAGCGTAATCTTTTATTACCATCAGCCTTGTCAATTAATAACCCAGAAATATAGTTAACGGCAATGGAAAAAACCATTAAAATAACGTATTTTGGCTCACCCCATGCATAAAAAAGAAGACTGGCCAACAGCAATAATATATTTTTAATTTTTTTAGGCGATATAAAGTAGCAGATCAGAACCACAGGCAAAAAAAGCCATAAAAAAACTGCCGAACTAAATACCATGCTGGCATATCCTCCTGTTTTTTGCTGAAAGCTTAATAATTATATTAAAATTATTAATGCCAAAAATTAAAATTACTAAAAATTAAGGTATATATAACTGAAACAACAAATCTGACAATTAATAATCGGCATATTATGCACTAAAATCTTTAAAGCAAATATATTATAATCATTTTAATTAGAAGTTTCAATTCAATATACTTTATTTTTGTCTATTATTTATTAACTCTATTTGCCTAATATAGAAAACCCCCGTAGCTTAATTAATAAAAACATACGGGGGTTTATAAATAAATTTTAAGATAAACTTATTTAACAGTAACAGAAGCGCCGACTTCTTCCAATTTGCCTTTGATTTCTTCGGCTTCTTCTTTGGAGACTTTTTCTTTAACAGCTTTAGGAGCTTCGTCAACCAAAGCTTTAGCTTCTTTCAAGCCCAAACCGGTAATATCTTTAACGGCTTTGATAACTTTAGTTTTAGCATCGCCGGCGGATTCCAAAACAACGTCAAATTCAGTCTGTTCGGAAGCGGCAGCGGCACCGGCATCACCAGCGGCGGGAGCAGCGGCAACAGCTACGGGAGCGGCAGCGGTTACACCAAATTCTTCTTCAAAAGCTTTTACTAATTCAGATAATTCCAATACGGACATTTCTTTTACGGCATCCAAAATTTCATTTACTTTAGACATTTTTATTTCCTCCAAAAAATATTCTTTTAAAATTTTCTTAGGCAGATTCTTTCTGTTCACGAATCTGATCGATAACATTTACGAAATTACGCAGTATACCCTGTAAAGCACCGGCGAAACCGGTCATTGGGCTCTGCATACCAGCCAATACCTGAGCCAACAGCACTTCTCTGCTGGGAAGTTTGGCCAAAGCGGCAACATCGGCGGCAGGCAGGAGCTTGCCTTCTAACAAACCAGCTTTAACTATAATAGCGGGATGATCTTTAGCGAATTCGGAAACGATTTTCGCTAAGGCTACAGGATCCTCACTAAAAGCTATCGAAGATGTTCCTTCCAGGAAAGGATCCAATTCGGTAAAGCCTTCTTCATTGGCGGCCCGTCTAATAAAGGTATTTTTGGTTACCTGATATTTGACGCCAGCTTCTCTCAGAGAGCGTCTGAAAGCCGTATCATCATTAACGGTGATACCTTTGTAGTCCAAAAGCAACACAGCACTATTTTCCCGGAAAAGCTCTTTTAAAGCAGCTACTTTGTTTTCCTTCGCTATTCTTTGAGGTTTTTTATCCAATTGATCTCACCTCCTTAAATGTAAGTCAAAAAAATCAATCCCCCGCAGTGAAGCAGGGGATAAAAATAGACATTTTAATATCGCCCAACCTCGGCAGGGGAGTTACCATTACACCAAAAGGAACCTGCTGTCTGCGGTCAGATTTATAAACTTGTAATAGTTTAGCACAGCTTAAAGCTGTTGTCAACTAAAATAAACTAAATTATTTGCCCAAAGGTTTCTGGGGATTAATGCGTACGCCAGGTCCCATAGTGGTGGACACGGCGATACTCTTCATATATTGACCCTTAGCCGCAGAGGGCTTGGCCTTGATTAAGGTTTCCACTAAAGCCAAATAGTTTTCTAACAGGTCTTCTTCGCTGAAGGAAACCTTACCTAAAACCACATGAACATTAGCGGCCTTATCTAAACGGTACTCTACTTTACCGGCTTTAACTTCCTGTACAGCTTTGGTAACATCGGGAGTTACAGTACCGGTTTTGGGGTTAGGCATCAAGCCTTTGGGGCCTAAAAGACGACCTAACTTACCAACGACACCCATCATGTCAGGGGTAGCGACGACAACGTCAAAATCAAACCAGTTTTCTTTCTGGATTTTTTCTACCATGTCTTCAGCGCCAACAAAATCAGCGCCGGCAGCTTCTGCTTCCTTGGCCTTATCACCTTTGGCGAATACCAAAACGGAACGGGTCCGTCCTGTGCCATGAGGTAAAACCATAGCGCCGCGAACCTGCTGATCCGCTTGGCGGGGGTCAAGATTAAGGCGAATCGCCAAATCTACGGTTTCATCAAATTTGGCGGTGGCTGTTTTCTTCAAAACAGCGAACGCTTCCTGAGGCTCATACAAATTTGTTTTGTCGAACTCTTTTAAGGCGTTTTCATATTTCTTGCCATGTTTGGCCATATCATTACCTCCTATGTGGTATATTGGGCAGTTCGCGCCCTCCCACAAAAATCAACACGTTTTTACGACTTACTCAACGATTTCAATGCCCATGCTTCTGGCAGTGCCTTCAATGATACGCATAGCCGATTCAACATCGCTGGCGTTCAAGTCCGGCATTTTTTCCTGGGCTATTTCCATGATCTTGTCGCGACCCAATTTAGCTACTTTTTTCTTGTTGGGTTCGCCGGAAGCCGTTTCAATACCTGCTGCTTTCTTCAAAAGAACTGCCGCCGGGGGAGTCTTAAGAATAAAAGTGAAGGAACGATCTTCATAGACTGTGATTTCCGCAGGAATTATAAGACCATTTTGACTCTGAGTCTTTTCATTAAATTCCTTGCAGAAGCCCATAATATTCACCCCATGCTGACCCAATGCGGGACCAACGGGGGGAGCCGGATTGGCCTTACCTGCGGGAATCTGTAATTTGATTACCGCCATGACTTTTTTGGCCATCCTAATACACCTCCTCTAACTATATGTGGTATAACGGAACAGAAAATTTGTTCCTCCCACCAACAAAAACGGAACACCGTTTGTGTGGAGCTAAAATCAGACCTTTTCTACTTGATAAAATTCAAGCTCAACCGGGGTCTCACGGCCAAACATGGATACTATTACCCGCATTTTGCCTTTCTCCGGAAAGATCTCATCGACAACGCCGACAAAATCCTCAAAAGGTCCCTCTTTAACGCGAACATTTTCGCCGACGGCAAAAGATACCTTTATCCGTCCTTCTATCACACCTAACTGTTCAAGAACAGCTTGGGCTTCTTCCTCTTTCAAAGGTACAGGCTTATTCCCCGTACCAACAAAACCGGTGACACCGGGGGTATTTCTTACGACATACCAGGAGTCGTCGGTCAAAATCATTTCCACCAGAACATAGCCGGGGAAAACCTTGCGCTTGACTGTTTTTTTTCTGCCGTCCTTTACCTGGATCTCGTCTTCCATGGGCACTATGATACGGAAGATATGATCCTCCATATTCATGGACTCAGCCCTTCTCTCCAGGTTCATTTTTACTTTATTCTCATAACCGGCATAAGTATGGATAACATACCAAAGTTTTTCCATGCAAGAACCCTCCCGCCTATGAAGTTAGTGGGTCAACTTCATAAGGCCTTCCATTCCCAATGTCAAGAGGGAATCCACGATCCACAAAAAGAGCCCGATTACCAAAATGGTAACTAACACGATGATTGTAAAATTTATGAGCTGCTTTTTGGTAGGCCAATGAACTTTCTTTAATTCAGCCCATACACTGCGCAGGAAGTTCTTAGCCCGCACCGTAAACTTAGGCTTGTTTTTCGCTACCGCTGTACTTTTGGCAGCCACCGAAATCACTTCCTAACTAAATTATTATTTGGTTTCTTTGTGCAGAGTATGAGTCTTGCAATGAGGACAATACTTCTTCATTTCAAGACGATCGGGATTGTTCTTTTTATTTTTGTCGGTAGTGTAATTTCTATTCTTACATTCCGTGCAAGCTAAAATAATTCCAATTCTCATGACGCACCTCCTAATACATAATGAGGACAGAGTACCTACAATAGAATAGCATAGCTCCCTCCCACTGTCAAGGGAAATTTTAGCAGCGGAAAAAATAAAACCTCAAAAGTTCAGCGGAAAATACCTTTCCTTAAACCTGAGGTTTTAAGCTTCCTTACTTTCTCATCTCTAAAGAGGAAATATGGTTTTAAAGCCAGGAAATATCACCTGCTTTATTCCAGATAATCCTTTAGTTTACGGCTGCGGCTGGGATGGCGCAGTTTTCTTAAGGCTTTAGCTTCTATCTGACGGATGCGTTCTCTGGTAACGCCAAATTCCTGACCCACTTCCTCTAAAGTGCGGGAACGGCCGTCCAACAAGCCAAAACGCAGCTGCAAAACTTTACGTTCTCTTGGCTGCAAGGTATCTAAAACATCGTTGAGCTGTTCCTTCAGCAAGACAAAGGAAGCCATCTCTGCCGGCGCCGGCGCGTCCTCATCCTCGATAAAATCACCTAAATGACTGTCGTCCTCCTCACCTATGGGAGTCTCAAGGGAAACAGGTTCCTGGGCTATCTTTTGAATCTCCCTGACACGTTCCACGGATATCTCCATTTCCCTGGCGATTTCCTCAGGCGTAGGTTCTCTGCCCAGATCCTGGAGGAGCTGACGGTTAACCCGGTGCAGCTTATTAATGGTCTCTACCATATGAACAGGAATACGGATAGTACGAGCCTGATCCGCTATGGCTCTGGTTATAGCCTGTCTTATCCACCAGGTTGCGTAGGTACTGAATTTATAGCCTCGGCGATAGTCAAATTTCTCTACCGCTTTGATTAAACCTAAATTACCTTCCTGAATCAAATCTAAAAACAGCATACCACGGCCTACATAACGCTTGGCTATACTTACCACCAATCTTAAATTTGACTCTGACAGACGTTTCTTAGCGGCTTCATCGCCGTTTTCCATCCTCTGGGCTAATTCTACCTCTTCCTCAGCGGAAAGAAGAGGCACCCGACCTATTTCCTTCAGGTACATTTTTACCGGATCATCGACAAATACACCTTCTGGTACAGAAATATCAACCTCGGCAGCGCCCTCTGCCACATCTTCTATAGCGTCAAGGTTTTCCGGCGCCTCAATACTGTCAAGGTCGCTGGACTCGTCTATCACATCAATCTCCGCCTTGGAAAGCTGAACATAAATATCGTCCATCTGTTCAGGGGATAAATCAAACTCAGATAAGGAGTCCTGAATATCTGTATACGTTAAAAAACCCCGGGGCTTACCCGATGATATCAGTTTTTTAATAATTTCTTCGTGTGTTTTTTCTGATTTCATTATTTACCCCCTTTCATTTTTATATAGTTTTCCGGCTCAATACCGAAAAAACCGCTTTTTAACATATATAATCAAGATCCTCAAAAAAAGCGTTATACTAAGTATTCACTATAATTCCCGTAATTCCTTCTGGATTTTGTCAAATTTCCGCAAAAGTCCTTCTTCTTCCTGAGAATCTCCTATTTTTTCCACTTCATCTAAGGCTTGCTCTATTTCCCGCAGCTCTTTTTCTAATAGAAATTTCCTGACTCTCCGGCGGCTGTCCTCAAACATACTTTTGCTGTCCGCCGCAGTAATAGGGGAATCAGTCAATGCCAGTGAAAGAATAAGAGGACGCAATTCCTCAGGAGCTAATTCAGGCAGATCCCTAATCTCCCAGGAATAAGTATCATAATTGTCACGCAGCAGCTGAATTATACGTTTATGACCTTCTTTATCCAGAAAGTTCCAGCCCTCATTGGCATCTATCTCAGCGAAAATCTTCTTGTTTTCCATGGCGCGGCCCAAAAGATATTCCTTGGCTAAAACCAAACCCCTGTCTTCCTTAACGCTGAAATCTAAACCCCGGCCCAGGTCAGTACGATGCTGGGCGGCACGCCGTTGGAGGTCAAGCCGCAGCAGGCTCTCATCTATGCCAAATTTTTCACTAATCTGATGAAGATACTCGGACCGCTCTACATTATCTTTGAGAGCCATAAGAGAAGGACCAAGTTCGGCTACGGCATCGGCTTTGCCTTCGGCGGTATTTATATCATAATTTTCTTCGGCTGTCTTTATTTTATAAGCCATATAGGGCAAGGCTTTTTCCTTTAACTCCCGCCAGACCTCAATGCCCCGCTTCTGAAAAACATCATCAGGGTCCAATCCCGGCGGCATCTCCATAACATAAACTCGGAAACCATGGCGAATAAGAATATCCATATTCCGCAAAGCCGCTTTTTTGCCCGCGTTATCACTGTCATAAGCTAAATAGATACGGCGGCAGTACTGGCCAATAACCTTGGCCTGATCTTCAGTGAGAGCCGTACCCTGAGGCGCTATGGCGTTTTCCACGCCAAACTGATGAGCGCTGACTACGTCAAGATTCCCTTCCATCAATATTGCCTCACCGGAAGAACGCATGACAGAAGATGCTAAATTGAGTGCGTAAAGAGTCTTGCCCTTTTGATACAAGGAGGTAGCCTCGGTATTAACGTATTTCGCCGTTTTATCATCCTCGATCAAACGACCTACAAAAGCTATGGCTTTTCCCTTAGCGTCAAAAATAGGAAACATGAGACGGCGGCGGAAACGGTCATAAATACGGCCGTTATCCGATTTCGAAACCACACCAGCCTCGATCATATCTAAATCCTTTATGCCCTGGGCTTTTAACCAATTCTTCAATCCATCCCAGGAGTCGCCGGCATAACCTAAGGAAAACCGCTCTATCATCTCAGCGGAAATACCACGGCCAGCTAAATATGACTGACACTGACCTGATTTTCCTAAATTGTTCCGAAAATATTCTATAGCCTTCTCATTAACGGCTATCAAACGCCGGCGCTGACTGTAATACTTCTTCTGGCTGGGAGACATTTCCTCCTGAGGAATATGGATACCAGCCCGTTCAGCCAGCTTCCTCACAGCCTCGGGAAAGGAAAGATTCTCATACTCCATCACAAAACTTATGGCGTTGCCACCCTTATGACAGCCAAAACAATAATACATCTGTTTATCGCCGGAAACAGAAAAAGAAGGGGTATCCTCTAAATGAAAGGGACATAAACCCCAATAATTCCTGCCCTTTTTCGTAAGGGGCATATAGGATTCAATCAGACTGACTATATCAGTCCTGTCCTTGATCTCCTCCACCAGTTCATTAGGTATCATCGCCATAATCTCACTCCGTATTATCCGCCAAAAATGGAAAAATATACATATTTGTTTATCTAACAAGAAAATCCCTAATATACCCCTAATATCAGACTCCTAAAGTCTTGGAGCATATCAAAGAAATCCCTGGGGAATAAAAATCTTTTTAAAACAACTCACCGCGTATTGATCTGTCATGCCGGCAATATAATCACCAGCCCTCAATTCCGGGGTTTCCTCCCGTAAATAGGAAGGCAAATCCTCATAATTTTCACGGTAATATCTAAATAAAGCCTCTAAAATATGGGCACTTTTCTTTTCTTCGGCTGCCACTACGTCTAAACGGTAAAGATGGGAAAACAGAAATTCCCGCAAACAGGAAAGAGCCTCAAAACCCTGGCTCGACATCTCCACCTTATCCTTTCCGCCACTGTTCTCTATAACATCGGCTACCATGGCGTTGATGCGGCTGCCATGGGTAACGCCGAGAAAAGCGTCAAAATCATGGGGCAAATCCTCCGCAGCTAACAGACCAGAACGCAAAGCGTCGTCTATATCATGATTGACATAGGCTATGCGGTCCGCTAATGACACTACCTGACCTTCTAAAGTCTGAGGATTTCCCTTGCTGGTATGATTTAAAATACCATCCCGTACCTCGGCGGTGAGATTTAAACCCTCTCCATCCTTTTCCAAAAAATCAACGATCCGCAAACTCTGCTCATTATGGCGAAAATGATATTTAGGCCTCAGCATCTCATCTAATACCCTCTCGCCAGCGTGGCCAAAGGGAGTATGTCCTAAGTCATGACCTAAGGCTATGGCCTCAGTGAGGTCCTCGTTGAGATAAAGACCCCGCGATATCGTCCTGGCAATCTGAGAAACCTCAAGAGTGTGAGTAAGACGAGTGCGAAAATGATCCCCCCGCGCCGGCAAAAAAACCTGCGTCTTATATTTTAAACGGCGAAAACTTTTTGAATGTATTATGCGGTCCCGGTCACGCTGAAACTCCGTGCGGAAGGGACAAGGCGCCAGAGGAATACGTCTCCCTGCCGTATTCCCGCTCTTGGCGGCATAGGGCGAAAGCCACATCTCTTCCCTTTTTTCCAGTTCCTCCCGGATCATCTCTTTCCCTCCCACAATAAATTCAAAACATAAAGCTACTATAATTTTATACGCTGTCATGACCCGATAATCCTGCCAAAAAAATTTTGCAAAAAAGGGTTGACAAATTTTTTATTAGATTGTATTATTGTATTAGTTACTTAATACAATAATACAAGAAAGGAGGGAAACAGGTGTTTGACAATAAAACTCCTATTTATATACAGCTTATGGACGTGATAAAAAAACAAATATTAGCCGGGCAGCTTAAGCCGGGAGAGAGACTATCCTCAGTAAGGGATATAGCGCTGCTCCAGGGAGTAAACCCTAATACGGCGCAAAAAGCCCTAAGTCAGCTGGAAAGCGAAGGCTTAATAATAACCAACCGCACCAGCGGCAGAACCGTCACAGAGGATACTGAGCTGATAAAAAGTCTCAGAGACGGTTTCGCCAAAGAGGAAATCCTGGACTTTCTGGAAAAAATGACCTCTATTGGATACAGCGGCTCAGAAATATTGGCTTTCATTGAAAAAATACAGAAAGAGAGAGAAAACAATGAATAATATTATTGAGGCTCACAACTTAAGCAAAAAATTTGGCTCACTGCAAGCTCTGGATCAAGTAAACTTTTTTGTGGAACCCGGGCATATAGTTGGCTTACTGGGTCCTAACGGCAGCGGCAAAACCACACTGTTAAAAATAATGAACGGGCTTTTAGAGCCCAATGAGGGGGAAGTACGCATCGGCGGTAAAAAACCAGGACGGGAAACAAAAAAAATAATTTCCTATCTGCCGGAACGCACCTACCTCAATGAATGGATGAAGGTAAAGGACATCATTGCCTTCTTCGCCGATTTTTATGACGATTTCAGCCAGGAAAAAGCCCTGGCCATGATGGACGATATGAACATAGATACTAACGCTAAGCTAAAGACCCTATCTAAAGGGACAAAGGAAAAAGTCCAGCTTATCTTAGTTATGGCGCGTAAAGCTTTGGTCTACCTCCTGGATGAGCCTATCGGCGGCGTGGATCCGGCGGCCAGAGAATATATCCTCCATACTATTTTGACTAAATACAATCCACAAGCCTGCATTATGATCTCCACTCACCTAATCACCGACGTTGAGCAAATATTTGACGATATCATCTTCCTGCGCCGGGGAGAAATAGTACTCCAAGGCAATGTGGACGATATAAGAGCTAGAGAAGGCAAAAGTATCGATATGTTATTCAGGGAGGTATTCAAATGTTAGGAAAATTATTAAAATATGAATTTAAGGCTACCGCCAGAATCTTACTGCCCATCTATCTGCTTCTCATTCTCGTAGCTTTAATCGCCGGTTTTACCATCAGTCCCAGCAAGAGTATATTCTCCTCCGTAATTGTCCTGGTATTCTTTGGCCTGGCTCTGGCCTCAGTAGTAATAACCCTGGTCATTACGGTTCAGCGCTTCCAAAATAATCTTTTAGGCGACGAGGGCTACCTCATGTTTACCCTGCCGGTGTCTGTCAGCAGTCTTATTCTCTCTAAACTTATTGTTGCTGTCTGCTGGTTCATCATCGGCACTATCGCCGGTATTATCAGCGCCTGCGCTCTATCTCTCACCGCCGTCAACAGCATAGATTTTATAGCCTTTTTCCAGGATTTCCGTATGGCTATGGCGGCGGTAGAAGCAGAACAATGGCTGATGATGCTTCAGACAATTATCGCCTGTATTATGTCTTACGCCTTATTTGTACTGGTCATATATACCTCACTCTCTATCGGGCAGCTGCCTGTAGCCGGGAAACACCGTAAAGGCGCCAGTCTTTTAGCCTTCTTCTTGATCTATATCATCTACGCCTTCATAGGAGCCGTATTCGGTGACTTTATGACCTCCTTAACTAACCTGTCCTTTGCCACTAACTTAGGTATCGCCATGGCCTTTGACCTCCTTCTCATAGTCATAATGTTCCTCTTTATCCGCTTTATACTCAGTAAACATCTCAATCTTGAGTAAATATCAGTTTCCGCCCTTTGGCGGCGGATGAATATAAATCGCCTTAAGCGCAACCTTCTTAATCCGACGCGGCTGCCGCCAGTCGGGAAAAACCGGCTCCTTTATAAAGGAGCCGGTTTTTCTGCGGTCAGCTTAAATAAACTATAATTCTAACCTTCCTTAAATTTTCTATAAGGCCATAAGATTTTTCCACAGCTTTGTGGTATAATAAGAACAAACATTTAGAAAAAGGTGTCTCCTATGGATAAATTTCAGTTAGAAGCCCCCTATCAGCCAGCGGGAGGACAGCCCCAGGCTATAGAGGGACTGCTTCGTACCCTTAACGGCGGAGAACGGGATCAAATACTCTTAGGCGTAACTGGTTCAGGCAAAACCTTTACCATGGCCAATGTCATTGCCGCCATGAACAGACCAACTTTGATCATAGCCCATAATAAGACTTTAGCCGCCCAGCTTTGCGGAGAATTTAAGGAGTTCTTTCCCCACAACGCTGTGGAATACTTTGTCTCCTACTACGACTATTATCAGCCTGAGGCCTATGTGCCTAGAACAGATACTTATATAGAAAAAGACGCTTCCATCAACGATGAGATAGAAAAACTGCGCCACGCCGCCACCGCCGCCCTCTTTGAACGGCGTGACGTGATAATCGTGGCCAGCGTTTCCGCTATTTACGGCTTAGGGGATCCTGAAGACTACAGCACTATGGCGGTGAGTCTCTGGGAAGGACAAGAGACCCAGCGGGAAAAAATAATAAAAAAATTAGTGGCCATACAATATAACCGCAATAACATGGATCTGAGCCGAGGTGAATTCCGGGTCCGCGGCGATGTCATGGAAATTTTCCCCGCTTCCTACTCCGATAAACTTATACGGGTGGAAATGTTCGGCGATGAAATTGAACGTATCTGCGAAGTTGACAGCCTTACCGGAGAAGTACTTCAGAACCTCCGTCACGTTATGATTTTTCCTGCCTCTCACTATGTTACCGAGGAAACAAAACTCCAAAGAGCCATAACCACCATCGGTGATGAACTTCAGGAAAGACTGGCTTTTCTGCGGCAAAGAGATAAACTCCTGGAAGCCCAGCGCTTAGAACAGCGCACTAACTTTGATCTGGAAATGATGAGCGAATTAGGCTACTGCCAGGGTATAGAAAACTACTCCCGGCATCTGACCGGCAGAAAACCCGGGGAAGCCCCCTATACATTAATGGACTTTTTCCCCAAAGACTACCTGCTCTTTGTGGACGAAAGCCATGTGACCATTCCCCAGATAGGCAGTATGTACAAAGGCGACAGAGCCAGAAAAGAAACACTCATAGAATACGGCTTTCGCCTGCCCTCAGCTCTGGACAACAGACCCCTAAAATTTGAGGAATTTGAAGAAAAAGTCAATCAGATAATCTACGTTTCCGCTACTCCCGGCAATTACGAGCTGGATAAGGGAGCCCCCATTGTGGAACAGGTAATCCGCCCCACCGGCCTCCTTGATCCCAAAATCGAGGTTCGTCCCATCAAAGGTCAAATCGATGATCTTTTAGCTGAGATCAATCTCCGTATCGCTAAAAATCAGCGGGTTCTGGTCACTACCCTGACTAAGCGTATGGCGGAAGATCTGACAAAATACCTGCAGGAAGCGGGAATAAAGGTAAACTATCTTCATTACGACGTAAAAACCCTGGAACGAACAGAGATCATCCGTAACCTGCGCCTGGGGACTTACGATGTTTTAGTAGGCATAAATCTTCTGCGGGAAGGCCTGGATATTCCGGAAGTCTCCCTTGTAGCTATCTTAGACGCCGATAAAGAAGGTTTTCTCAGAGCTGAGCGCTCCCTGATCCAAACTATCGGCCGCGCCGCCAGAAACGCCCAGGGACTGGTCATTATGTACGCTGACAAAATTACCGACTCCATGGCTAAGGCTATCGAAGAAACACGCCGGCGCCGGGATATTCAAAGCAATTATAACCAGGAAAAAGGGATAACTCCCACTACTATCATTAAAGATATCCGGGATACCTTAGCTATTTCCTACGCGGAGACAACGGAAAAATCTAAACTCTCGGATCTGGTGAAAAATAAAAAGAAACGGGAAAAAATCATAGCCTCATTGGAAAAAGAAATGAAACAGGCCGCGAAAAAACTGGACTTTGAAAAGGCTGCCGAACTGAGAGATATGATTATGGAACTGCGGGCCGAAACCAGAGGCCAAAAACAAAACAAACAAAGTTAAGGATAGAAAATATGCAAGAAAAAATACTGATAAAAGGCGCTAGAGAACATAATCTTAAAAACATCGACCTGGAAATACCAAGAGATAAAATGGTGGTAATTACCGGCATCAGCGGCTCGGGCAAAAGCTCCCTGGCCTTTGATACCATCTACGCCGAGGGGCAGCGACGCTATATGGAAAGTCTCAGCTCCTATGCCCGTCAGTTCCTGGGACAAATGGAAAAACCAGACGTAGACTATATAGACGGACTCTCACCAGCCATCTCCATCGACCAGAAAACCACCTCCAAAAATCCCCGCTCCACTGTGGGTACAGTAACGGAAATCTATGACTACCTGCGGCTCCTCTATGCCAGAATCGGACATCCCCACTGTCCTCAGTGCGGAAAACCCATCTCCCAGCAGACTGTGGATCAAATCGTCGATACCGTAAAAGCCCTGCCAGAAAGGACTAAAATCCTGATTTTAGCGCCGCTGATCCGGGGACGTAAGGGCGAACACCAAAAAATACTGGAAAAAGCCAAAAAAGACGGCTTTGTCCGAGTGCGGATAAATGGAGAAGTAAGAGGCCTTGATGAAGAAATAACTCTGGATAAACAGAAAAAACATACTATAGAGTTAGTAGTGGACAGACTTATTATCCGGCCCGATATGGAAAAAAGACTGGCGGACTCCATTGAATTGGCTCTAAGCTACGGCGGCGGTTTAGTCGAGGTAGATGTAATAGATGGAGAGTCCATGATCTTCAGCCGCAACTTCGCCTGTGTGGACTGCGGTATCAGCATCGCGGAACTGACCCCGAGAATGTTTTCCTTCAACAATCCCTTCGGCGCCTGTCCCGAATGTGACGGATTGGGCTTTACCATGAAAATCGACCCGGATTTCGTAATTCCCGATAAAAACCTCTCTATCAACGAAGGGGCTATCGTCACTATGAATATAGGCAATATGTCCAGCTGGTACTATCAAACCCTTAAAGCTGTGGCGGCGGCCTACGGTTTTTCCTTGGCCACACCAGTAAAAGATCTCAGCAAAAAAGCTCTGGATATTATCTTTTACGGCATAGGGTCCAAAAAAGTAAAAGTGACCTATATCCATGATAACGGGGAAAAAAGAGTCTACAACGCCGGCTGGGAAGGACTTATTAACAACTACCAGCGCCGGCACAAGGAAACTAATTCCAACTATATCCGGGAAGAATTGGAAAAATATATGTCCTTTAAACCCTGTCCTCTCTGTCACGGCGCCAGATTAAAACAGGAAAGCCTGGCAGTGACGGTGGGAGGAAAAAACATCAAGGAAATCAGCGATTGCTCCATTAGCCAGGCTTTGAATTTCTTTAATAACCTTGAACTCACGGAAAGAGAAGCCCTCATCGCCAAACAGGTGCTGAAGGAAATTAAAAGCCGCCTGGGATTCCTGGTAAATGTGGGTCTGGATTATATGACTCTCTCCCGCAGTTCCGCTACTTTAAGCGGCGGCGAGGCTCAGCGTATACGTTTGGCTACCCAGATAGGTTCCTCCCTCATGGGGGTACTCTACATTCTGGACGAACCAAGTATCGGTCTCCATCAGCGGGATAACGCCAAACTCATTGAAACTTTAAAGGATTTGCGGGATATGGGCAACACCGTCATCGTGGTGGAACACGATGAAGATACAATGCTGGAATCAGACTATATCGTAGATATCGGCCCCGGCGCCGGAGTTCACGGCGGCCAGGTAATAGCCGCTGGCCCGCCTCAGGAATTTATGAAAGCGGAACACTCCCTTACGGCACAGTATCTCTCTAAACGGAAGTTTATACCTGTACCAGCCCAGCGCCGCCCCATAACCGAGAAAAAAATCAGTCTCCAGGGAGCCACAAAACACAACCTAAAAAATCTGGACGTGGATATCCCCTTAGGTGTCTTTGTGGCCATTACCGGTGTGTCCGGCTCCGGGAAGAGCACCTTAATCAACGAAATACTCTACAGTACCTTGGCTCATAAATTAAACAGAGCCAGAGTACAGCCGGAAAACTTCGCCGCCATCAGCGGCCTTGAGTATCTGGATAAAGTGGTAAATATCGACCAAAGTCCCATCGGCCGCACACCCAGAAGCAATCCAGCTACCTACACAGGAGTCTTTGACCTTATCAGAGATCTCTTCACCCAAACTCAGGAAGCCAGAGCCAGAGGCTATAAAAAGGGCCGCTTTAGCTTTAATGTCAAGGGCGGACGCTGTGAGGCCTGCCAGGGAGACGGCATCATAAAAATAGAAATGCACTTCCTCCCGGATATCTACGTTCCCTGTGAGGTATGCAAGGGACAACGCTACAACCGGGAAACTCTGGAAGTAAAATATAAAGGCAAAAGCATAGCCGATGTTTTGCATATGACAGTAGACGAGGCTACAGATTTTTTCGCCAATATCCCTAAAATACACCGAAAATTAAAGACTTTACAGGATGTGGGCTTAGGCTATATCGAACTGGGGCAAAGTGCTACTACCCTCAGCGGCGGCGAAGCTCAGAGAGTAAAATTAGCCACGGAATTGGCCCGGCGCAGTACGGGAAAGACTATCTATATTTTAGACGAGCCTACAACGGGACTGCATACCGCCGATATTGCCTGTCTTTTAGAGGTCCTGCAAAAACTTACCGACAGCGGCAATACGGTAGTAGTGATCGAGCATAATCTGGATGTCATCAAAACCGCCGACTATATTATAGATTTAGGACCTGAAGGAGGACTCGGCGGCGGTAAAATAGTGGCTGCCGGCACACCAGAAGAGGTAGCGGCCAATAAAAAATCCTACACTGGCCAATTCCTCAAAGCTAAACTCTAAAAATAGATTGATCCCTAAAACTTAACAAAAATACTTGAGAAGCCGAGGCGACTTTATGGATAAAAAATTCTGGCAGGAAAAACTGAATAATGTTCCGGCTCAACCAGGGGTCTACCTGTTCCGGGATGAAAAGGGCGAAATAATTTACGTTGGCAAGGCTGAATCCTTAAAAAATAGGGTATCCTCCTATTTTCAGGACAGCAAAAACATGGCGCCGAAAACCTTAGCCATGCGGGAAAAGGCCAGGAGCTTAGAAACTATTGTCCTGGACTCTCCAGTCGAAGCCCTGATCTTAGAATGTAACCTTATCAAGATTCACCGTCCCCACTACAATATAATGCTAAAGGACGATAAGACCTATCCCTATCTCAAACTGACCCTCAAGGAAGAATATCCCCGGCTTTTAGTCACTAGGAACTATAAAAATGACGGCAGCCGCTACTTCGGCCCTTATACCAATGTTACGGCGATGAATGAAACCCTCGCTATTTTGGGCTCCACTTTTCCCCTGCGGAAATGCGGCGCCAAAATGGGACGCACTAAGGGCAGAACCTGCCTGGATTACGATTTAGGCAACTGCCTGGGACCCTGTATGAATAAGGTCAGCAAAGAGGATTATGATGTCTTGGTGGCAAAAGTCAGCGCCTTTCTCCAGGGCGACGCCAAAGCTATCATCAAGGAACTGCAGAAAAAAATGGAGAACTACGCCCAGGAGCTCAACTTTGAAAAGGCGGCTCTCTGCCGGGATAAGATCAACGCTGTCAACGCTGTTCTGGCTAAACAAAAAATAACCGCGGCTAATTCCGCCGATAATAGGGATTTTATCGCCTTGGCTCGGCAGGGAGACGAAGCCGCGGCGGTTATCTTTTCCGTGCGGGGCGGCAAACTTATAGGCCGGGAGCACAAGTTTTTGTCCCAATGCGGCGACGCCTCTGAGGGAGAAATTTACCGGCGGCTGTTGCCGGAAATCTATGAGGGGGACCGGCTTATTCCTCCGGAAATATGCTTAACATCCCTTCCCGCTGAGGCTGAACTTCTCACAGAGGTGCTGCAAGAAAAAAGAGGCGGCGCCCTTCATTTCCATATACCTCAACGAGGAGAAAAACGCCGGCTGCTGGCTTTAGCGACGGAAAACGCTAAACTGCTTCTGGCTGAGGAGAAACGCTCTAAAAGCAAGAAAGATGAAGAATACGCTAAAGCCCTCTATAACCTGGCCTTGGCCCTTAAATTGGAAAAAACCCCCCAAAGAATAGAATGTTACGATATTTCTCACATTCAGGGCGCTTACACTGTCGGCTCCATGATAGTATTCCAGGACGGCAAACCGAAAAAGGATCAATACCGTAAATTTAAAATTAAGACTGTCAAGGGTATTGACGATTTCGCCTCCTTAAATGAGGTTTTAGACCGCCGCTTTAAACGGGGGATAGAAGAAAAAAAACAAGGCAAAACTCAGGGCTTCGCCCACTTCCCCGACCTTTTTATCATCGACGGCGGCAAAGGACAGCTCAGCGCTACCATGAAAATCAAAGAAAAGTACGATTCTCCCATCCCCTTTGTCTCCTTAGCCAAAAGGGAAGAAGAGCTTATCGTGCCCTGGGAAGAGAAATCTTTGCTGCTGCCGGAAGGCAGTCCGGAATTCCATCTTATCCAGCGGATCAGAGACGAGGCTCACCGCTTCGCCATCACCTTCCACCGGGATCTTCGCACCAAGGGACAGACTAAATCACAATTAGAGGAAATTCCCGGTATCGGCCCTAAACGGCGCCGGGCTTTAATGAAACATTTCCGCACTGTAAAAGCTATCGCTAAAGCCTCTCAGGAAGAACTGGCCATGGTAGAATCTATGAACCAGGACGCTGCCGCCGCGGTTTACGATTATTTTCGCCTGAAAAATAATTCATAAAAAGAAAAGAGACGCGTATAAATAGAGAGAGGAAAGGTGATTATATGACTCTCTCTGCTATTTTAGATAAACAAGAAAATCATAACAATAACGTCGGAAAATGCCTCAGCGCCTTCGCCGGGCAATGCTCCGACGCTTTATTTTACGGCAGCAGTCTGAAAATAGGACTTGATAAAAATATAGATGCGGTTTTTATCTGCGCTATGGGCGGTTCCGCTCTGGCCGGGGATATGATCCGGGATATAGCCGCTGTCAGCGGCAAAATTCCCTTTACCGTCATACGGGACTATTCTCTGCCGCCCTGGGCTGGAAAAAATAGTTTAGTCATCGCTTTAAGCTACTCCGGCGCAACCAGTGAAACCCTCGCCTGCTGCCGTCAGGCTTACCAACGCCAGGCTACGGTTATCACTGCCTCTTCCGGCGGTGAACTGAAAAAACTTAGCCAAGAACTGGGGTTGTTCCACCTAAAACTGCCACAGGGCTTTCAACCCCGGCTGGCTACTCTCCATATGGCTCTGCCCCTGCTCCTACTGCTCAACGAGGAAAAACTTCTGGAAATCTCCGATGAGGATATCTGCGCCACTTATATGACTCTGAAAAACTTAGGGCGGCAATGGAATCCTCAAAATCCCGCCGCCAAAAACAGAGCTAAAGCCACAGCTTTATGCCTCTATCAAAGAACTACTCTGATCTGGGGCAGTCAAGGAGTAACAGCCACAGGAGCCAGAAATTTCAAAAACCAATTAAACGAAACAGCGGAAACAGCAGCATTCTGCGGTGCTGTGCCTGAGGTCAGCCATAACGAGATTATGAGCTTGGCTCACAGCCAACAAATCTCCCTTGTCTTTCTCCGCTCCCAACTGGAAAAACCAGAAATCGCCAAAAATTTTGATATTGCCAAAGAACTGCTGGGTGACACTGCTATCAGACTTAAAGAAATAAACCTGCCGGGAGAAGATCTCATGACAGTTATCTGCGCTTCCCTCCTCTTCGGCGACCTCACCGCCTATTACCTCTCCCTTCTCAATAAGGTGGACCCAGAGAATATCGCCCTAATCTCCTCCTTTAAAGCAAGGATGTCGCGTTGACAATACTTGGGAAAACTTCTATAATTATCAGAAGAAGAAATAGAGGAGATACTATGGGTCTGCTGGAAGTACATGACATTTCCCATATGTACGGGGATAAAACTTTATATAAAAACGCCTCCTTTGAGCTGTTTAAAGGAGAACACATGGGAGTAGTGGGACAAAACGGCGCTGGAAAAAGCACTCTGCTGAAAACTTTAGTAGGAGAAGTAGTGCCTGATAAAGGCTATGTCCGCTGGCAAGCTAAAACTAAGGTGGGACACCTGGATCAATACGCTAAAGTCGATGAAAGCCTCACTATTTTCCAGTATCTGCGTACAGCTTTTGAGGAGCTTTTTGCCGCGGAAAAAAAATTAAAGGAAATAAATGAGGAATTAACCAAAAATCCCACGGATATTCTTATACGCACCGCCGCCAATCTCCAAGATACCCTGGAAAGTCAAAATTTCTACGGTATTGACAGCCAGGTACAAAGAGTAGCCGCGGGTCTGGGACTTACCAGTATTGGCTTAGACAGAACCCTGGGCAAACTAAGCGGCGGACAAAAAGCCAAAACCATTTTAGCCAAGCTCCTGCTGGCTCAAAGTGATGTACTCCTTCTGGACGAGCCCACTAACTTTCTGGACAAGGAACATATTGACTGGCTCATCAAATTCCTCAAAAGCTTTAAAGGCGCCTTTATCATTGTCTCCCACGATTGTGGTTTTCTGGACAAGGTCTGTTCCTGTATTTTGGATATCGAGTTCGATACCATCAAAAAATACAGCGGCGGCTACCAAAGTTTCCTGCGGCAAAAAGCCCAGCAGGAAGCGGAATATACCCGCCGTTACCAAAGTCAGCAGCGGGAAATAGAACAGGCTGAAGATTATATCGCCAGAAATAAAGCCAGGGCGGCTACGGCTAATATGGCAAAAAGCCGGCAGAAAAAATTGGCTAGAATGGAAAAAATCGCCGCGCCTAAGTTTACGGCAAAACCCCATATCCGTTTTCCTTT
>CAWVFN010000026.1:0-6398 GCA_963928475.1 Bacillota bacterium | reverse complement strand
AATCCATCACCTCATACTTTTCAAGAGAATACCAATCCTCACCTGTCTTCATATCCACGGTTAAGGGGACCTGCAATTCCACAGTATGCTCCATAATTCTCTTTACTAACCTTGCTATCTGATCTACTTCATCTTTTAGGCAGTCAAATATAAGCTCATCGTGTACCTGCAGCACCATTTTACTCTTAAAATCGCTGCTCTGAAAAGAGGCGTATAAATCGACCATCGCCTTTTTAATTATATCCGCCGCAGTACCCTGAATAGGTGTATTCATGGCAGTACGCTGGGCAAAAGAACGTAAATTAAAATTTTTATGCTTTATATTAGGCAAATAGCGCCGGCGCCCCATTAAAGTAGTAACATAGCCATCTCGTTCCGCTGACTTAACAATATCATTAAGATATTTTTCCACGCCTGGATAGCGGCTAAAATATCTGTCTATGTACTCTTTGGCCTCCTTGCGGCTAATACCCAAATCACGCCCTAAACCATAATCACTAATACCATAAATAATACCAAAATTCACAGCTTTGGCTCTGCGGCGCATTGAAGCATCTACTTGGGATAAGGGTACAGAAAAAATTTCACCGGCTGTACGTGCATGAATATCCTCACCTGATAAAAAAGAATCAATTAGTCCTTCATCACCTGCATAATGCGCCAATATTCTCAGTTCAATTTGAGAATAATCAGCGGATAATAAAATATGTTCATCATCCCGGGCTGTAAAAGCCTTCCTTACTTTGCGGCCTTCTCCCAATCTTACAGGAATATTCTGCAAATTAGGATCAGTAGAAGATAAGCGTCCTGTGGCCGTAACTGTTTGCCGAAATACAGTGTGAATACAATTATCATCAGGAGAAATAAGTTTTTCCAAAGCGTCAGTGTAAGTAGATTTAATTTTAGCTAAATGCCGGTATAATAAAATCTTCTCTACAATAGGATGATCCGATTTTAGCTCCTCCAGTACCTCGTTGTTAGTAGAGTAACCAGTCTTTGTTTTCTTTATATGACGCATACCAAGCTCATTAAAGAGCACCTCACCCAGTTGTTTAGGTGAGTTTATATTAAACTCATGACCAGCATACTCATAAATCGCCGCTGTAATCTCCTCTAAATCCTTCTCCAATTCTATGGACATTTCCCGTAAATTATCACGGTTTACCTTAATACCACATATCTCCATATCGGCTAAAACCTGAATAAGAGGCGCCTCTATATCCTGATAAAGACTTAATAAACCTTTTTCTTCAAGCTCAGACAACAAACATTCATAAAGGGAAATACTTAAAGCAGCCTCATTTTTTTCACGATTATCAGTGTCCGCCAGAAAAATATCCTTATTCAGATAATGATGAATCAGTTCAGACAAAGTATAATCATCTACCGTGGCCTCTAATAAATAGGCCATAACTTCTATATCATCACCTTTGCTCGGCAAGGGAATTTTATAGCTGTGACAAAGATGAATCATGTTTTTTAAATCATGACTAATAATACTATGCACCTGGGTAAAAAGTTTGACAGCCTCCTGACGTTCACTTTCTATAGATAATGAGCGGACCAATACTTTATTACTCTCATTGGCAAAAATTAATCTATCTCCAACAGCACGGGCAAAAAGTCTTTCTTTAATCTCATCTCCCTGACAAAACTCATCTAAACTAAAGACTTCCTCCCAACCATATTCCTTATCTCCGGCCAAATCCTCAGTATCACCAAACAAATTATATTCCGCCGAATCTACCATTTTATTCTCATTGAGACCTTTTTCAATCCCAGACATCAAAGAACGGAATTCCAACTCCTTATATAGTTCGTATAGTCCATGCCAATCCTTTTGCTGAGGGATTAAATCATCAATAGCGATATCTAAAGGCATATCACTATCTATAGTTGCCAATTCATAAGATAAAAACGCCGCTTCCTTATCTCTTTCCAGCTTTTCCCGCAATTTGTTTTTGGGCAATTCGTCAATATGTCTGTAAACAGACTCTAAAGTACCATACTGATGCAAAAGTTTTAAAGCGGTTTTCTCACCTACTCCGGTTACACCCGGCAAGTTATCTGAAGCATCTCCCATTAGTCCCTTAAGATCAACAAGACGCTTAGGTTCTATACCGTACTTCTCCTCAAAAGAAGACACGTCAGTAATAATTAAATCCGTCAGAGTTTTTTTGCCGCTGATTACTCTTATATGGGAATCCAGCATCTGCAGTAAATCTTTATCTCCGGAAAAAATCAGAACCTCATCACCTTCAAGACTTCCCTTCTTTGCTAAAGTGCCAATTATATCGTCAGCCTCATAAAGATCAGACTCTAAAGTACAGTAACCGTTAAGAGATAAAACTTCTCTTATTAAAGGAAATTGCTCAACCAATTCAGGATCTAATGGTTTTCTTTGCGCTTTATACTGAGGATATCTCTTATGACGAAAGGTGTTCTTCCCTTTATCAAAACAAATAGCAACATGAGTAGGATTTTCCTGATCTAAAATCTTTTGCAGCATTATCATAAAACCATAAGCAGCGTTTGTATAACGCCCCTGAGAAGTCCTTAATAAAGGTAAACCATGATAGGCTCTATGCAGAATATTGCTGCCGTCAACTAAAAGAATTTTTTTCATAATACACCTCATTAAAGAAATTCGCTGAACTTCCTCGTTTACCTCCTTTAATATTATTACTATATTATTCATAAGCAATATTCAAATTTATACAACAAAACAGATCATTAACTGATCTATTTAGGCTATAACCACTTTACTATAATTTTAACATAAAAAAATAAAACCCTGTTAAATAAATTAAACAGGGTTTTATTATAACCAAGCACAACGACTCGAACGCTGAACCAATGGATTTGGAGAATTTAACAATATTTCTACTTATTACCAATCAGTCACTTATGGTTTATTTGTTTTCGATTAGTTAATGTACAGCAACTCTTAATCACTATCATTTAAAATTAATTGTGCCTTTTTTGTGCCCTTAAATATATTTACTAATGTAAATTTTCTACACCTTGCTCTACAAGAAAATTTTTTAAATCGTGCTTTACATCTTTAGAATATTCTAACGCGGCTATAGTCTCACCGTTACTTTTATGGTCTCTAATTGCTACAGCAGCAGCCTCGCCCAGCGCAATTGAGGCATTAACAGCTTTTATAACTAAAATGTCTTTGTTTTTCTGGGCGGCTTCCCGGTTTTCCTGGCGTTTATCCCATCTGCGAAACAAAATACTTGTTAATAAAGAAGGTATACCCAGTAAACATATGAGCTCCAGCAAATTGATATTAAATGTTATCATTATTCGGCTCCTTATAAGATAATGCCGCATTACTGTCGCCAATACCAACGGTGGTCGGATCTGTAATAATACCAACAGCTACTAAGACGTTTACAGCAGCAATAACCAAATTTACAGCCATATCTTGGGATACAGGCGGGACAATAGATAACATACCTAAAATATTATAGATGAAAGCAATAACAGAGGTAATAAAAGCTATATAAACATAATAAATAAATGGAGGGTATATATTGGGCTTAGAAAATATAAATGTCATGCGTAATCTTGTTGGCATGAGCATAGATGAACTCAGCAAGAAATCAGGAGTCCCCAAAAGTACTTTAAGCAAAATAACCTCTGGTATTACTAAAGATCCTGGGATTGAAACGGTAAAAGCTATAGTTTACGCCATGGGCTTTATGCTAGATGACCTCGATAAAATTAATTCTGAGACAAAGCACCGCGAAGATAAAAATCCCTTATTTACAAAGCAGGAAATGAGTTATATAAAAAAATACCGTGGCTTAGATGACCACGGTAAAAAGATAGTTGATATTGTATTAGATGAAGAGCTGAATCGCATCGAACAAGAATGTAAAGAAAAAATTATTTACATTGATCTATTCGATCTGCCGGCATCGGCAGGATTTGGAAACCTTGTTGAGGGAGAATATAGAACCTTAATAGAAGTGCCTGATACAGCCTTGAATAGAAATGCTGACTTCTGTGTGAGAGTTTCAGGTGACAGTATGAAACCTGAATATAAAGATGGCGCTATAGTAATGGTCAAAAAAGGTCAGGTTAATGTAGGAGATGTTGGCATTTTTGTCCTGGATGGTGAAAGTTATATAAAAGAATTAGGAGAAGGAAAACTTATCTCCTATAACAAAAACTATCCTGATTTATTACTGGGAGATTATAGCACTATATTTGTAGCTGGTAAAGTAATTAGTAAACTAATATAAATACTAATATAATTGTTTCCAAAAAGCTAATAAAAAAAGAAAACACAAATACACTCTATATATGAAACATATAACGTATATTATCCCTAAAAAGAAACTTATATTTTAAACACAAATATAGCTTTAGCTAAAATAAGTAAAAAACTATATAAATTGAATAAAAGATCCCGTCTAAATAAAACATCGGCCGGAAATTTTAGGGGTAGATAGGTTATCATTCATATCTACCCCACTATTATGTCAATAGCAGGAGAAAAACAATGACCAAAAAACGTTTCGGTTCTATTGAAGAATATTACACCAAACAAGGCAAGAGATATCTTGTAAGATATAGAGTCAATGGCAAACAACATAAAAAATGGGATTTTTAAAATTATCAGAAGCCAGCGCCTACTTATCTAGATTACAAATCCAAATAGAAACGAATCAATATATAGAATACCATAAAATTACCTTAGGAAAATGGCTCGACCTCTGGCTTGATCTTTACTGCCGCGATCTTAAAGAGTCCACAAAACACGGCTATATGATCTATATTAATCGAGTGAAAAAACATCCTATCTCAGCTATGTATTTACAAAAAATAGATCCATGTGACCTTCAAAAACTCTATAATGACTTTCGGGAAGAATATATATAGAGAACACGATGCAATAAAGACTCTCAAGCCTCTTGCTGAAAAATCCTTGGAGCAACTACACAGAATTATACACGTATCCCTTAAGAAAGCTGTAATAGATAATAAAATTTACCGAAACCCAGCAGATTTAGTCAGATGTCCTAAAAGTAAAAATCATAACCATATTATTTTATCCCCTGATGAGGCCATAGAAATTCTGCAAAAACTCAGTGATACTGACGTATATATACCTGTATTGCTTGCTATCATTATGGGATTACGCCGCGGTGAAATGTTAGGACTAAGGTGGAGTGATATCGATTTTAGCACCAATACGCTCTCAGTAAACCGCAATAGATTGGGCATAGGAGCAAAAGAAACAGTCACATCTCCTAAAACCCCCAAAAGTAAACGTATCTTATATATGCCCCAAATGGCTATAAGTGCATTGAAAAAATTTAAAATTTCTTCCAAACCAAATATAGCAGAAAATCCAGATAAATATGTTTGTGTGGATAGCTATGGAATTCCCTTTAAAGCAAATTATTTTACAAATCAATACAAAAAAGCATTAGCAAATCATGGAATACAGCCTATGCGTTATCACGATTTACGCCATTCTTGCGTGGCTCTATTAATCGCCGCCGGTGCTGTTCCCAAAGAGATATCAGACTATCTCGGACATTCAGAAATCGGTATTACAATGGATCTATACGGCGATCTTTTTGATGAATATAAAAAAAACAGCAAAGGCTATGGATTCCATAATATATTCTCAAGTATATAATAATTAAAATTGTGCCCTTTTTTGTGCCCTTAAAATCTTCACTCAAAATAAAAATAAAAAGACCAGCAACTACATGCTGGTCTTTTTTGGCAGGGGCACAACGACTCGAACGCTGAACCAATGGATTTGGAGTCCACTACTCTACCAATTGAGCTATACCCCTATGAAAACAACAATATCATTATATCATTTTTTTTATATTTGTCAATCTTTATCTATATCTTTTTCGCTTATTATTTTAAAGCCATTTTCTGACAGCAGACGGGCAGTAAGACCTTGTCCCTTGATTTTTCTGCCGCTAAAAGTACCGTCATATACTGTATGCACACCGCAGGAAGGACTTGACTCCTTTAAGATACATAAATCGGCTTCATATTCTCTGGCTTTTTTAAGAACAATTTCTGCTCCCTGGCGAAAAAAGGAAGTTAAATCCTTTCCTTCTGAGTCTATTACTCTTTCACCCCGTATTTCACCGGGAGCCCGGGGAGCAGATAGTCCGCCTAAAGTTTCAGGGCAGATCAAAATAAAATCTTTATCCATTAGGAAGTCAACTACCTTCTCATTATAATTGCTTTTACCATTATACTTACAGGGCTTTCCCACTAAACAACTACTTACAAGTATCACTCATCATCACCCCATTTACTTTTTGTAAGTCCTAAATACTCACGATCCAATGCCCTGAAGGCCAGTTCCTTGCCAACAGGGTTTATAGCTGAGGCTTGACTCAATATAC
>CAWVFN010000025.1:0-24363 GCA_963928475.1 Bacillota bacterium | reverse complement strand
AGGCCCACATCTACTAAAAGACCGCCTTTTACCACATCGAGAACTTTTCCTTCCAGAATTTCACCGTCTTCCATAGCCTTGGCTAATTTATCCCAGGCAATATCCACATCTACTTTTTTCTTGGAGAGAATAGGATGACCATCTTCATTTTCTCGGCGTAATACTAAAACTTCTACTTCGTCGCCTTCATGGAATAATTCCAAAAGGTTTTCAGCTTCAGCAGGAGTAAATTCGTTTTTGGGAATAACCCCTTCACTCTTGCCGCCAATATCAACCATAACCTCACTGTCGGAAACCTTGATAATTGTACCTTTTAAACGTTCACCACGACGAATAACCGCACATTCTTTATCGAAAGCAGCATAAGAAGCTGCCATTGTTTCTTCTTCCTCAACGGCTTCTTCCTGAGCTTCCACTGCCTGTTCTTCTGGAGCGGTTTCTTCAGGAGCAGCCTGTTCTTCCGTGATTTCCTCCACTTTTTCCATTGTTTCCTCGCTGGTTGCAACTTCCATGTTTTTCTCTTCCATTACAATGTCCTCCTTCATTTTTTCCATGACCTCCTCGATAATCCAATCCGGAGTAGAGGCACCGGCGGTTACGCCTATCATTTTGCCCTCTAAATTATTTATTTCATTTTTAATTTTATCTATTTCAGCGGCGTCCTCTATTATATAAGTAGCAGCGCCTTTTTCACCGGCTATATCAGCCAGTTTCTTTGTATTGGCGCTGTTTTTACCGCCAACCACTAACATGATATCAACTGTCTCAGCTAAAGCGCCGGCCTCACTCTGACGTTCTGCCGTCGCTTTGCAAATGGTGTTACATACCACAGCGCCGGGACACACCCCTCTAACATAGGTCACGATCTCATTAAAATTCTCCAGGGACTGTGTTGTCTGGGATAAGATACCTATCTTAGCTGGTAACCGCAGCTCCTTGACTTCCAGCAAGGAGTTGGCCACAAGGGCATTATCGCCTAAATACCCCAAAATACCGATAACCTCAGGGTGATTTTTATCACCTACCACTAAAACCTGACCACATTCCTCCTGCAGCTGACGGGCTATGGAATGGGCTTTGCGGACAAAGGGGCAAGTAGCGTCTATAATCTCAATACCTCTGGACTTAATCTCCGCCATGACTTCTGGAGCCACACCGTGACTGCGGATAATTACCCTCTGACCGGTAATACTGTCTACATCCTTGACACCATGAACTCCCAGGCCAGCTAAACGCTGTACCTCACGGGGATTATGGATCAGCGGACCTAAAGAACATATTTCCCCGGCAGTACCTGCATCCAAAGCCATCTTAATGGCACGTTTCACCCCGAAGCAAAAACCGGCAGTTTTTGCCATTACAATCATTATATTCTACCTATCCTTAATTTATTCGTATTTACCAATAATTTTCCTGCCCAAATCAACGCTAAAATTTAACCTCTTTTGCGACAAAAAATTAAACATGAGCTTTTTATTTCCCTTGAATCAGGGCGGCTACCGCATCTTCTTGCTTTTTCAGCATACGGGACTGTGTTTCCTTGCGCTTTTCCCCCTCCAAAGCCTCATAAGGAAAAGATTTTCCAACTTTTACCTTTACCTTAGGGCCAAAATATCTAAAAAGCGATGCCTCGTAAGTTATACCCATAGGCACTATCATACAGGGAGCTTGCGCCGCAATAAAACAAACGCCGCTTTTGAAGGGCAGCATTCTCCCATCCTTAGAACGAGTACCTTCAGGGAAAATACCTAATACACCCTGATTTTTTAAAACATTAATTGCCGCCTTAATCGCCTGCCGGTCTATTCCCTCCCTGTCCAAGGGAATAACATTTAGATGACGGAAAAACCAAGACCGCAGTTTGCTGCCTTTCAACAGTTCCTCCTTGCCTAAAAAATGCACGACTCTGTTAGTTGCCAGACCCATCAGAACCGGATCAGCATAACACTGGTGATTGGCAATGAGTAAAACAGGCCCTGTCTGAGGTATATTCTCTAAACCCTCATATTGTATGCGCCTGGGTAATATCAATATCAATTTAGCTATAACCCGCATGAATTTGTAAAACATCTAACGCCTCCGCCAAAGCTCAATAATTCTATCAACTACCTCATCCGCCGTAATATCATCGGAATCCAATAAAATGGCGTCAGCGGCTTTAGTCAAAGGATTATGCTCCCGGGTACTGTCTAAATGATCACGCCGCTTTATATCCTCAATTACTTCAGCCAGGGTCATATCATCTAACCCCTTAGCCAGCCACTGATTATAGCGGCGGCGGCCGCGCTCCTCAGCTGAAGCAGTAAGATAAATTTTTAAAGCCGCCTGAGGCAAAACATGGGTACCAATATCACGCCCGTCCATTACCACGCCTTCACTCTCAGCCATGGCTCTCTGCTTAGCCACTAAATTCCGGCGCACCCCTTCATAACTGCAAACCTGTGAAACATTGGCAGTAACCGCCACATTGCGGATATCATCGCTGACATCAACACCGTCTAAAAAAACTCTTTCTCCCTCAGCTCCAGAGGTTAACTGAATATCAGTGTCAGCGCATAATGCTGTTACCGACTCCTCATCATGGGGAGATATCCCCCTTTGTAAAACCTTTAACGTCAAAGCACGGTACATGGCACCTGTATCTATATACTTAAATGATAAACGACGGGCCAGCTCCTTCGCTACGGTACTTTTACCGGCGCCGGAAGGTCCGTCTACAGCTATAGCATTAACTGTTTTTTCCACCATGGATAATAGTCCTCACAACAAACAAATTAGGGTATTTATAAATTATACCCCAAAAATACAAAAGTGGCAACATTATTTTAATTTCACTGTACCCCAAACTTTTTCCTCACCGCCGATAGCTAAAGAATCTGGAAATGATGAGTCCAGTTCCTCGGGACGCTCCATGAGATAAAGTATCTCGCCTTTCTCCCCGCCAATAACACTAATCTCGTCACCGTCATTGGCCTTGATACTCAAAACACCGCCATGAAAATTTCCCGCTGGCTGTGAATTTATCAATAGTGTAGCTTCAGAACTTTGACCTTGTTCAGTCTCAAAAGTGAGAAAAAGAAAAAGGCCGCTCTCCTCTTTGTCTACTGCTTGGCTTATCTCATTTACATCAGCTAACTGAGCCCCTAAACGCTGAGCTCTGGCTTGATCCCGATTTTCAGGGAAAAGGAAAAAATACAGCTGAAAGGATAAAAAAAGAGCCAATACAATAATAAGACTGATGATGAATAAACGCTTTCCTAATGCCATTTTAAAAACCTCCCCGCTAAATACTACTGTTAGTATGCCGCTGAGAGGCTTTTTTATCCCTTCTCTATTTACGCTTCATTGACCGTATCTCTTCTTTCTCCGCCGCTGAAACCCTTTTGGATTCAATTATTTTCTGCAACGCTTTATTATAAGTCCAGTCATCCAGGCTGTTATCGCGAAGAAATAACATCGTTTTTTCCTTCTCCTTGACATAAGCCACTGATATACCCCAGGCCAGAGCCATCTTAACATAGTAGCCTTCATGATGAATACTATTAAAAACAGCCAGGACTTCGTCAATATACTGAGGCTCAAGATAATAATTCATTAAAGCGACAATGGCAAAACGTAAAAAAAACTCGTTATCACTATGCAAATATTCACCTAAAAATGCATAAAACTCCCGGCGCTGCTTTTTAACTATGGTCAGACTGGAAACAAAGCAGTCACAAATGGCCCAATTAGTTATCAGAGGCACAAAATCCGCTATATACTGAGCGATTTCCCTAAAATCCCCCTTTAAACCGCCGATGACCAAAGCCTTTAGCATTACTTCCTCATAATAGTCGTTTTTTGCGCTGGATAAAAAACTTCTGGCACTGCCTTTGCCGATCTCTTTAGCGATTTGCCGCAGCAAAGGCAGACGGACGCCGATAACTAAATTTGTTTCCTCAACTTTAGGCACGATACTTTTATGGAAATCACGATATTTTTCATCAGCTAAAGAAAAAAGACGGCAACGCAGAGATTCATAATCCGCCTCACACCACTGTTCCCTAATAAACATCTTTTAGCCTCCTTTTTCCGCCACTAAAGATTAACACAAAAAAGACAAAATTGCAAAAAATATTACGCTAAATATAATTAAAAAACCTTGCTATTTTTCGCCTAATATGCTATGTTTACGTATATTGCTAATAATTATTAAAAAAGAGGGGTAGAAAAAATGAAAAAATTATTGTCTCTTATCCTTATCTGCTGTTTAGCTTTTGCCCTCTGCGCCTGCGGCGGCGGTGACGCCACTGACGATACGGCGACAGATACAGAAGCTACTACCGAAACCGCCGGCAGCCAGAGCTTAGAAGATATTAAAGCCGCCGGGGAAATCGTAATGTTCACCAACGCTGAATTCCCTCCCTTTGAATATCGGGACGATAACAATGAAATCGCTGGCGTAGACGTGGATATCGCCAATGAAATCGCTAAGGATATCGGCGTGGAACTCGTTATTGAAGATGTAAACTTTGACAGCATTGTCGCTTCTATCCAATCGGGCAAAGCAGCCTTCGGCGCCGCCGGCATGACAGTGACTGAAGAACGCTCTCAGCAAGTTGATTTCTCCATTAAATATGTCAGCTCCAAACAGTATGTCATTTTACCGGAAGGTGCCAGCATCAGCACTATTGAAGATCTCAACGGCAAAACCGTCGGCGTACAGAGCGGTACCACCGGTGACTTCATCATAACTGATGCCGTCGAAGGAACTGATGAAGCAGAAGCCATTATTCCCGAAGCTGAAGTCAAAGGTTATACCTCCGCTATTCTGGCGGCTCAGGATCTCCTCTCCGGCCGTCTTGACGCCGTGGTTATCGACAAACTCCCTGCCGAAAATATTGCCGCCGCCAACGCTGACGCAGGCTTGACTACTGTTGAGTTAATGTATGCCGATGGCAGCGATACTACTGAAGAATACGCCATCTGCGTACAAAAAGGCAATACCGAACTGCTGGAATCCATTAACGCTACACTCCAGAGACTCATGGACGAAGGCGCTATTGACGAATATATCGTAAAACATTCCGAAGCCGGTTCTATCGCTGAATAAGTTAATATAACAAAAATTCCATGTGCCATAATTTATTGGAGCTTTGGTTCGCCAAAGCTCCAATAAATATGCTCAGCCGCGTTTTCGAGAGAACAATGAGATTTTGTCGAAAACTCAGCCTGGAGTTTTAAGGAATTACACAGGAGGTACTCATGAATATCTTTGAAAAGATCTATAACAGCCTCTACTCCACCTTCGTGGTCTCAGGACGCTGGGAAATGTTTGTGGAGGGATTAGGCAATACCCTGAAAATAGCAGTGGTAGCAACACTGATCGGCATAATTATCGGCGTGACAATTGCCATTATCCGCGTATATCACAAGCAATCCGGTAAACTCTTTATTTTAGATAAAATCTGCGGACTTTACCTCACGGTAATCCGAGGAACTCCCGTACTGGTACAGCTGCTGATAATGTACTACATAGTTTTCAGCAACGTACGCAACGGTATACCCGTAGCTATGCTGGCTTTCGGCATCAATTCCGGCGCCTATGTGGCGGAAATAGTCAGAGCCGGCATCAACGCCGTGGACATCGGCCAAACTGAAGCCGGACGCTCATTAGGCTTAAGCGGCGCCAGCACTATGAAATCTATTGTTCTGCCGCAAGCTATTAAAAATATTCTGCCCGCTTTAGGCAATGAGTTTATCGTCCTGCTCAAGGAAACATCCATCGTAGGCTATATAGCTATTGTCGACCTGACCAAAGCCGGGGATATCGTACGCAGCAGAACCTACGACGCCTTCGGATCTCTCATACCAGTAGCTCTGATGTATCTCATACTGGTTATAGGCCTGCAAACCATTTTAAAAGCCGTGGAAAGGAGGCTGGCTAAGAGTGATAGACGTTAAGCATTTAAACAAAAATTTCGGCGAACACCATGTTTTGAAAGATATTAATCAACATATAGAAAAAGGTGAAAAAGTCGTTATTATCGGACCTTCCGGTTCCGGCAAATCCACCTTTCTCCGCTGCCTCAATCTGCTGGAAACACCTACCTCAGGAGAAATCTGGTTTGAGGGGAACTTGATCACCGATAAAAAAGCTAATATTAATAAACTACGCCAAAAAATGGGTATGGTATTCCAAAACTTTAACCTCTTTCCCCACAAAACTGTACGGGAAAACATCACTCTGGCGCCGGTAAAGCTCAAAGTATGCTCTAAAGAAGAGGCTAATCAGGTTGCTGAGGACTTGTTGCTGCGGGTGGGTTTACCCGATAAAATAGACGCCTATCCCAGCAGTCTCTCAGGGGGACAAAAACAGCGGGTGGCTATAGTAAGAGCTTTAGCCATGAATCCTGACGTTATGCTCTTTGACGAACCCACCAGTGCCCTGGATCCGGAAATGATTGGAGAAGTTTTAGATGTTATGAGGGAATTAGCTCAGGAAGGGATGACTATGGCGGTAGTAACCCACGAAATGGGTTTCGCTAAAGAAGTGGGTACCAGAATATTATTTATGGACGACGGCAGAATTCTGGAGGAAAATACCCCCCAGGAATTTTTCGTCAATCCCCAGCATCCCCGCTCTCAGGAATTTCTCTCCAAAATTCTCTAAACCTTTGACTAATAGGCAATAGCCTAAAAATTATAGAAAAGAAGGGATTACAATGAAAAGAAAACTTTTACTACTTGTCACTGTATTTGCCATGATTATGCTTTTTAGTGTCAGCGCCGCCGCCGCTGAAAACAATTCCCTTGACCCTCAAAAAGCTGACGCCGCCGCCGCTACATTCTCACAGCTCAGCCAGACTCTGGCCAATAGCGACATCAAAGACAACAGTGACGCACCGGTTTTACCCGCCGCCACTTCAGCCGGAGGATTCACCGATATCAGCGGACACTGGGCTAAAAGCTACATCGATTATGTGGTCAATAAAGGACTTTTTAATGGTATGTCCGACACCACCTTCGCCCCTAACACCAAAATGTCCAGAGCTATGTTTGTTACGGTCTTAGGACGTTTCTGCGGTGTTGACGAGGCAGCCTATCAAGGATCTTCCTTCTATGACGTACCCGCCGGCAAATGGTATTCCGCCTATGTAAGCTGGGCTGTTCAAAATAACCTGGTTTCCGGCTTCCCAGAAGGAGACTTCAGGCCTGACGCCAGCATTACCAGAGAACAAATGGCTACCTTGATTTATCGTTTTTGTAACTACAGAGCCATAGATCCTATGATAATTACAGAAAATTATAGCTTCAGAGACAGCGCCTCCATCAACTCCTACGCTGTGGAAGGTATCCTATTCTGTCAGCTTACCGGCATACTCAACGGACAAAGCCACAATAATTTCGCACCTAAAGGCAATGCTACCAGAGCTGAAGTAGCTACCGTCCTCTACAGGCTGGATCAAGTAGCCAACGGTCAGAGACTCTATCTCAATTATCCCGATACCTCTGTACCCACCTACAGTTCTGTAACCTTAAGCAATAATTTTTTGGCGACGATGCTGAACCAAGATGATTTCACGGAAACTTATGACCTTAACAACGGCCTCGGCTTTGTCTATATCTATTCAGATATTGAGTTTAATACTTATTTTAGCTATCTGACAGCTCAAGGATTTTATCTCGAAGACTTAAGTTCTGATAACAATATTGAAGCATATGTCTTCATCAAAGGCAGCAGTGTCATGGGTATAGGCATTAACCGCCAGGTAAGTCCCAATCTCGTGGTAGTACTTCCCGATACCCTTAAACTGTAAACTATAGATATAACACTAACATCTATAACAGCTCCTGGTAAAATAGGAGAACAAAACCATAATAAAAACAAAACACGCCTCAAAATTCTGAGGCGTGTTATTTATTGCCACGGCTTTAAGCTGTCTTATTTAACTAAGACCTCTTACTCGTCGCCGGTATTTTCCGTTAATTCTACCTTAACAGTATTAGTTTCACCGGTTCTCATACGATAATATGTCAATTCCACGGTATCTCCTGGTTCATACTTATTTTTTTCCGAATTAAGCTGAGAGATACTGCTAATGTCCACACCGTTTATCTGGGTGATAATATCTCCTACTTCCAAACCACTGCCGGCGGCGGCGCCGGTCTCATCAATAGAGGTAACATAGACGCCGGTAGGTACCCTGTTATAAGCGGCGGTGCTTTCATCAATATCCTCGCCGGCAATGCCGATCATGGGACGGCCGCTGACATAACCGTTCTCAATCAGCTCATTGACAATTGGCAGCGCGTCGTTGATGGGAATAGCGAAACCCATGCCCTCAGCTACTGTAGTACTGATCTTAGCTGAATTTACGCCAATGACCTGTCCCTCGCTGTTAACTAAGGGACCGCCAGAATTACCGCTGTTGATAGCGGCGTTAGTCTGGATATAATTCATCACAGCATCGCCCATATCCACTTCCCGGTCCAAACCAGAAATAATACCAGTAGTAACAGAACCGGCGAAATCTAAACCTAAAGGATTGCCTATGGCTACCACTTCCTGTCCCACCTTTAAGGTATCGGAATCCCCGAATTCCGCGGCGGTAAGACCACTTTTGTTAATTTTAATGATAGCTAAATCCGTTTGGGTATCAAGACCAATTAGCTCAGCGCTTTCCTCACTGCCGTCATTTAAGGTGACCGTGAGATTGCCCATACCGTTTACCACATGGGCATTGGTCATAATGTAACCGTCCTCAGTCATAATTATACCAGTACCCACATACTCTCCTTGAGAACTCTGACCTGTAATGCCTACTACCGACGGAGCTACCTTAGTATTGATATCAGCCACACTCATTTCAATACCGCTGGAGGTAGTCTGCTGTACAGTCTGATTGCTTTCCTCCTGAGCAACAGTAGAAGCTCCATTATCACCTTTATCCTCAAAGAAGGTACTATATACTCCTATAGAACTAAAGGCTATTAATACAGCGGCAGCAATCCCCGCAAAAGTAAAACCTATTCTCTTGCCCCAGCTCTTCTTCTTACGAGGTTTAAAATCACCGGAAGAGGAAAAACCGCTGTACTCCTCGTTTCTGTTATAGGGGGCATATTCTGCCTCCCTGGTATAATCTTGATAGTGGGAGTCATAAGAAGAAGATTCTTCCGCCTCCTCCTCTTTCATCTGGCTTTTCGCAATAATGTACTCGCCAGCTTCATTTATCTCATATCTGGTATCTTGCTCATAAATGTCAGTAGTAAAAGACTCGCCAGATACCATTTTTTCTTCTTCTGTCCGCTCCGCCTGGACAACCTTGTTGTTTTCCTCATCTTCTTGAGGATAATTCTTAAAATAATTTCTTTCCTCCGCCAATATAATAAACCTCCTTGGGTTTTGCTTTAATGTTGCTTCCAGTCTAATAAACAAATTTGGTATAGTAAGGAAGTAAACATGTAAATACTGTGAACAAATCATGATTTATCAAAAACGCTCTGTTGCGGCCTATAAATAAGTATGTTATAATTTTTTCTAAATTATACTAAAAACATAGGGAGTAAAACTATGCTAACAATAGAAAAATGCCAGGCTAAAGACTTACAAGAGATCCTGAGCCTTTACCATCAGCTCCATAAGGACGAAGGAGAGGAAATCACGCCGGAACGGCAAAAAGCTTTTACTAAAATTATTAACAGTGAGGATAATTACCTCATGGCAGCTAAAGACGGCGACAAAATTATAGCCACCGCTCATCTGACCATCTTAAATAATCTCAGCCGCAATGGCAGACCTGGAGCTTATGTCGAAAACGTCATTGTCGATGCTGACTATAGAGGTAAGGGCATAGGTGAAAAACTTATCGCCGCTGTCACGGCAAAAGCCCAGGAACTGGGCTGCTATAAAGTGCTGCTCTGTACCGGCACCATCAATAACAGCGAGCTCAACGACAATCAGGAAAGACGACGCCGCTTCTATCTTAAATGCGGCTTTAAAGACGATATTAAAAAGGCTTTTATCAATTATCTGGATACCAATATATAAAAGCCTTGGGTATAGAATACAAGGGCATTCCTGCTCCAGGCTTTCTTTTTTAAAGGTAATAAAAAGACAATGACATTATTCAAGCTATTCATCACATATATAAAAATAGGTTTTATGGCCTTTGGCGGCGGCTTTGCCATGCTCCCAATTTTACAGCGGGAATTCGTGGAAAAACGTCACTGGCTCAGCGAGGAGGAACTAATTGACGATTTCGCTTTAGCCAACTCACTGCCAGGCATTATCGCCGTCAATACCGCTACCTTTCTGGGCTATAGATTAAAAGGGGTAAAAGGCGGTATAACAGCAGCGGTAGGGGTGATTATTCCCTCTATTCTAACTATCACTATAATAGCGGCTTTTTTTCAGAATTTCGCGGAACTGGCCTGGGTACAGAAAATCTTTAAGGGGCTCAATATAGCCATTATCGTACTACTGGTCAGCGCCGTAATAAAAATGTGGCAAAGAGGGATCATAGATATAATTACCTTTATAATCTGCGCTGTTGTCGTCACAGTCTATCTCCTAACCGGCTTTAACCCAGTATTTTTCATTATTGCCGGAGCTTTAGCCGGTCTTATTCTGGCGGGAAGGGGGCAAAAATGACCTACCTTCTGCTATTTTGGGAATTCTTTAAAACAGGACTTTTCGCCGTCGGCGGCGGCTATGCCACACTCCCTTTCCTTACGGCTATAAGCGATAATTACGGCTGGTACACTCATAGTCAACTGGCTAACTTTATTGCTATATCTGAGGTCACACCGGGAGCCATCGGCGTCAATATGGCCACCTTCGCCGGGTATATAACTACAGGAGTGGCCGGCGGCATCATTGCTACCCTGGCTCTGATAATGCCGGCAGTGATAATTATTTTATCCCTCTCCTCTTTTGTGCCAAATTACCGGGAAAAGCCTATTGTACAAAAAATGCTTTACGGCATAATCCCCGCCGCTCTCGGTCTTTTAATAGCCACAGGCTGGCGCCTTTTTAAAATGGCCCTTTTAAGCTTTACCGCCCCTTCCCAGATAATCTGGGCTTGGCTTCTTTTCATTTTGCTTTTAATCATCTACCTGGCTAAATTGCCCGTCAAAATAAGCCCTTTCTGGCTTCTGCTCATCGGCGGCATATGGGGTCTTATCTTCCTATAAATTAATTTACGAGGTGAAAATCTAATGATTAAAGCTTTGGCTTTAGGCGGCGGCGGCGCCAAAGGCAGCTACGAAATAGGCGTTTGGCAGTATCTTCGGGAAATTGACTGGCAAGCCGATATCATAGCCGGCGTCTCAGTAGGAGCCCTCAATGGCGCTATTATCGCCCAGGACGACTACGAAACCGCCGCTGAATTATGGCGCAATATTGAAATTAATAAGGTGATACGCTTAGAGGCCGGGGATAGTCCCGCCGAAGCCGGTCAGCTCCTAAAAAAAGCTGAGAGCTATCTTAAATCAGTCTCAGCCTATAGAATGGGACTAAATACCGAACCCTTGGCCGCGCTTATAGCGGAAAATATCAACGAGGAAAAAATACGCCAAAAAGGCAGAAAGTTCGGTTTGATAACCAATCTCTGGGAACCGCCTAAACTCACACCCTTAGAACTGTTTCTCCAAGATATTCCTCAAGGACAGCTCAATGATTATCTCATGGCTTCAGCAGCGCTGTTCCCGGCGCTGCAAAGTAAAATCATCGATGGCAAGGCTTATGTGGACGGCGGTTATTATGATAATGTCCCTATAAATATGTGTCTCAAAAACGGCGCTGATTGTGTCTTAGCCGTGGATCTGGACGCTATCGGCTTCACGAAAGAGTTTAAAACTGAACCGGGACAAGAAGTTAAAATCATTAAACCTTTCCGTAACTTAGGCAATGTCTTGAACTTCAACGCCGCAGCAGCGGCTAAAAATATGAAATACGGCTATTTAGACGCCTTAAAAGCCTTCAACAAAGCTAAAGGCTGCTATTTTACCTTCGAAAACCAGGCCTTCACACAATGTTCCCCAACAGAACAAAAGGCTTTGGCAAAGGTAAAAACAGCTTTCAATACAGAAACTCAAAATTCAGTGAGGGGCAAAGCCGGAGAAAACATCGGCAAAAATCTGGAAAAGAAATACCGACACAGCCTCACCATGCAAAATGATCTCTACCATATCTGCGCCGAGGCCGCCGGAGAAGTATTCGACTTAGAGGCCACAAAATTATACAGCGAAACCGCTTTCCGTCGAGATCTGGCAGAAAAAGTGCAGAAGCAAATACTGCAAGATAAAATCTACGATAATTTCGGTTTCAGTAAAAGCCAGAGCCTGAAGAAAAAATTAAGATCCATAGACTCCCCCCACCGGGCTTTAACCCTCTATAAACGTCTGGGAGAAAGGGCAGAAGAAGTTAACTCATTACTTGATGACGCCTCCATTCTCATGTTTCCCCTGGAATTTCTGGCCGCTGTATTCCTGAGCACAACAGGAATAAAAATCTGAGATTAAGAAAATAACAAGGAAAAACTATGAAAAATGTTTTTATTATTAACCCTGTAGCTGGTAAAGGCCAGTTTCAAAAGGAGTTAGCCTCCCAAATAGCCCCGGTATGCCGTGAGCTGAAAACCTCCTGGGAAATTTATGAGACTAAATATCCTGGAGATGGCTATGCCTTCACCAAAAATTATCCCCTTGGGGAAAAAATACGCTTTTATGCCGTAGGCGGCGACGGCACCCTTAACGAGATAGTAAACGGTGCCATGGCTAGAGGCAGCGGGGCAGTGGGAATTTTTCCCTGTGGCTCCGGCAACGATTTTGTGAGAACCTTTTCCCAACAGAAAAAGTTTTTGGATATTAAAGCACAGCTACAAGCGAAAGAAAAAAGGATCGATATCTTAAAAACTGAAAATAGCTGGGGTATCAATATGGGTAATATGGGCTTAGACGCTCAAACCGCCGCTGACGTCCATCGTTATACCAAATTCCTGCCAGGTCCTATGGCTTATTCCCTATCCTTGCTTAACAGACTTCTCCATAAAATGGGGTTCAGCATTAAGGTCACCCTCGCTGACGGCGAAGTTATTCAGGGTACCTATATTCTGGCTACCTTCGCCAACGGTATCGCCTATGGCGGCGGCTATTACAGCGCCCCTAAGGCCCGGTGCGATGACGGATTAATGGATATCTGCCTCGTTAAACCTGTGAGCAGATTAAAAATCGCCCATTTTCTCAAAATTTATAAAGAAGGACGGCATTTAGACGACGAACGACTGAGTGAATTCTTAGTATACCGCCGCAGTTCCCAAGCTGTTATAGAAACTAAAAAACCTAAAAAATTCTGCTTAGACGGGGAAATACAAACTTCAGCACAGATCAGCATAAAATTACAGAAACAAGCCCTTGATTTTCTCCTGCCCTATGAAACTGACCTGAGAGAATTAACACCCGCGAATCACCAAACAGACAAAATATCTTTATATAATTACTAATTATCCAAAATTTCTTATTAAACAGCGTAAAGGAGAATAAATGTGAAAAAACTAATACCGCTTTTCTGTATACTAACAATATGCGCCGCCTTTTTCTGCGGCTGCGGTGAAGAGGATTATTACGCTCTGCCCCAATATGACCATGAAAAATTAACAGAACTGCAAAATAGCATAACCTCGGAAGAAGAAACTGAATACGATGAAATAATCATAACTGAGGTAGCCGTTATCGGCAGCGATCCTGAGGGTATAGCAGCGGCAGTATCCGCCGCCAGAAACGGCATGGATACAAAACTGATAGACTTCGGCCGGGACAGAGTCGGCGGACTTTATACTTTAGGCTGGCTTAATATGATAGACCTCAACTACGATAAAAAAGACGGCACTACCTCTATTAACCAGGGTATATTCGCCGAGGTCTTAGCGGCTAACGATAACAAAACATCCTTCACCATCGAAAAAATGCAGACTATTTTTGATGATCTATTAGCTGAAGCCGGCGTAGATACTAAAACCGACTATGATGAGGACTACGAAGTTCTCATGGAGAATAACGAAATAACAGCCTTGATACTCCACTCTGAAGGAAAAGATATCCTCCTTAAAGCTGTGGAATTTATTGATTCTACCCAAAATGCCGATATTGCCAGAGCTGCCGGAGTCGAATACTATGATGGTTTGGAAGAATTGGGACTTAAAGGTGAAAGGGGCTGTGACACCCTGGTCTTCCAGCTTTCCGGTGTAGACTGGACCGCTATCCAGAAACACCTGCAAAATGACGGCGACGATAATACCGGTGCCGATGACGCCAGTGCCTGGGGTTACAGCGAAATCAAAAATTGCGAAATCTCAGATCCTGATATTTATATGCGGGGCCCCAATATAGGGCTCCAGGAAGACGGCACCATACTCCTGAACGGCCTGCAAATCTTCAATATGGATATCCATGATGAAAACGCTATAGAAGATATGCGGCAAAGGGTCATAGATACCCTGACTAATGAACTAATCCCCTATATGCGTGACAACTTTGAGGGCTGGGAAAACGCCGAATTAGTGGCGGTGGCGCCGGAATTTTATATTCGCGAGTCTTACCACCTGAAAACTATGGAACGCTTAGTGGGAGAAGATATCTTTCAAAGCAACTTCAGCGACAGCTTTATCGCCTGCGGCAGCTATTCCGTAGACCTGCAGGCCAGAGCTAAAGGACTTTATGGCATCGCTCTATATGGGACTTCTCCCTACGGTATACCCTTTGGCGCTATGGTTTCGGAAAAGACATCTAATTTACTAATCGCCAGCAAATGCGCGGGCTATGACAGCATTGCCGCCGGTTCCGCCAGAACCGTGCCAGTGGGAATGTCCTTAGGAGAAGCCGCCGGCGCCTCTGCCGCTTACGCCATAGCCAATGACAGTCTGGATTTCCGGACTTTTGTGGGAGACAGTGAAACTATCGCTAATATACGCTCCCTCCTTAACAGCGAAAACGCCAACTTGATTGTCAGAGAACAAACAGAACTGCAAAAGGAAACAGCTGCCAGCCCTTACTACGAAGATATTAAGTATCTGCGGGGTAAAGGACTTTTAACCTGCGGTTACACCAATGATTACAACTTGTCCGCAGAGGCGACAAGAGAAAGCCTCAACAGTATTCAGTACGCCATGTCTTCCAACTCACCCTATGAGGTACCCTCTATAACTACGGATATAATACCGGAAAATAAAGCCTTTGACAGTGCTGATATCCTGACTATTATCAACGCTTTCCTCAATGAAAATTTCTCTTCCTTAGATGAAGCGGTTACACAAGGAAGTTTAACTGAGGAAACTGCCCAAGCAGTCACGGAAAGCGATACTATTACCAATGAGCTTTTCTATGGTATCATGGCGAATATAATACAATATATGGAAGAGGCTGGAACAGTCTATTACGCGGAAAAATATCAAAGTGAAACCAGTGAATCGTAAAAAACCAGCCTAAAGGCTGGCTTTGGTAAGAACGTATCAACAAAGAGCAGAAAGGGCGTGACTTTTGTCACGCCCTTTACTATTTTTCCAGGTATGCACAGAAATAAAACACATAAGGTCATAGTAGATGTGAATATTCTGCCGCCGCTTTCTCATTTGGGTGTGATTTGCGGCTGTCAGCAGGCCGGGATGTTCTCGACCCGGCCAAAGTCAGGTCACTCTGTGACCCTATTATTTTTTTGAATAAAAATTTACATTTCCTAATTAGAAAAGGACGCCAATTGAAATCCGCGGCGGCCTGCTGTCTTGGAATACCTTGCCCCAAGGCAGGTATGAGGATCAGCTCTCCTATATACCAAGGTCACTTATCCTCCCTTTGCCAATTCCTTTCAGGGGTAATTATTAAATGTTTACAGTCTGTATGAAAAGGTCTGTTACAGCCACTACGACTTTTTGGGTAAACAGACCCAGCAGCTCTGATGCCAGCTTCCAGTGGAAGTATTGCCTGTCTACCTCCGTGTAAAAGAGATGGAGCCGAAGGCCTCGGCTCCATCCAGTATTTTACTTGCCGTACTTTTCAACAAACCGCATGAGCATGGTGGCTGCTTCCGCTCTTGTGGCGTTGCCTTTGGGATTGAGGGCGCCGGCATCGCCTTCCATGATACCATTACCGCAGGCCCATTCCATGGCGTCCATGGCCCAGCCGCTGATTTGTCCTGCATCGGTAAATCTGTCTAAATTGTGGTCAATCGCCGGGCTATCAATGTACCGCCATAAGATGGTGGCCAGCTGTTCCCTGGTGATGGGGTCGTTGGGACCGAATTTTCCGTTGCCGTAGCCGTCTACGATACCCTGGGCTGCCGCCCAAGTCACAGGTTCAAAGTACCAAGAAGTCTTGGCCACATCGGTAAAGGCGCTGTCACCGGATACTGCCGGATGACCTTCATAGTTGTAGAGTATCTGCACCAGCATGGCTCTGCTGAGGTCATTGCTGGGGCCAAAGATGCCCTCGCCGTAACCGATCATCATGCCGTTATCCAGGCAGAAGTGGACACCGTCATGGTACCAGGCTGCCGGATTCACATCGGTAAAGGCGCTCAGGGGACATTCAGCACCGCCAGGGCAGTTCTCCCAGGTAAGGGCGATTTTTCGGAATACCGCCTTGATCTCTACATTGGAATCGGGCATGGTAAAGGTATGTTTGCCGTTTCCTTTGTTCGTTGTTGTCTGCTTGTGGCCTTTGCCGTCGGTGACGGTGAGCTGTTCCAACTCATATCCCTCAGCAGGTGTGACGGTGATGGTCACAAGGTCACCCTGACTGGCACTGCTGGGACTGGCGGTCACTTTGCCGTGTTCCGTATTCACTACGGTGATATTGTAGGTGGCAGGGGGCGTGATGGCAATTTTCCGGAATACCGCCTTGATATCCACATTGGCGTCAGGCATGGTAAAGGTATATTTACCATTTCCCATGTCCGTTGTTGTCGGATTGTCGCCTTTGTCGGCGGTGACGGTGAGCTGTTCCAGTTCATATTCCTCAGCGGGTGTGACGGTGATGGTCACAAGGTCACCCTGACTGGCACTGCTGAGGCTGGCGGTCGCTGTACCGTGTTCTGTATTCACTACGGTGATATTGTAGGTGGCAGGGGGCGTAGTTGGAATGGTAGGCGGTATAAACTTATTATCGCCCAGTGCCGTTTGGATGGTTTCCACATCGGTCTTGTTTTCCTCCGTGTCAGGGAGGGTACTGCCGGTGAAGTCCCAGAGGTTGGCGGTGAGGTAGCAATACATAAAATCATCGCTTACAAACTTCGCCAGGACAGAAAGGGAAGTGAGGGACAGATTCTTTGCCGTGAGAGTTTTGAGATTGGAGAGCACGAGCTTGTCATTATCGTTTATGAGCGCGTCAAACGCAGTCACACCGGTACCGGAGATGTCCAGAGTTTCCAGCCATACCAAGCTGCTCAAGCCGCTCAGGTCGGTAATTCCTTTGTCGCCGCTGAGGTCTAAGGTCTTCAGATTTGTCAGGCTGCTCAGACAATTCAGGTCGGTGATGGCTGTATTGTTGCCAAGGTTCAAAGTTTTCAGTTTCGTCGGGTTGCTAAGACCGCTCAAGTCAGTGATGACAGTATTGTTGAGATCTAAAGTTTCCAGCTTCGTCATTTGCGCCAGATTGGTCAGGCTGGTGACGTCCTTGTTGCCGCTGAGGTTTAGCTGGGTTACGCCGGTGAAGAGATAAAGTTCCGCCAAGTTATCGTTGTTGATATCCAGATTGGAAAAGTCGAGTTCCTCGACGCCGCTGTAATAAGCGGTCAGGGCATCGAAGCGGGTCTGAGGATCTGTGACGCCGCTGGGCGGGCTTTCTACGAACTCCTTAGCCTTTTCATAGGCATCCACGGCCTGGGTCAATGTTGTCCATTCGAACACACTGGTTCCCAGGGAGCTTTCCAGGTTATCCTTCGCCTGCTCCGCTCGGGCCAAGAGGTCAACGCCGAATTTGGCGGTGAGGACGATACCCTCCAGAGGAACCTCAAAGGTATACTCAGCGTCGGTGCTGACTGCTTCCGTCTGTCCGGCCTTGTACCAGCCGATGAAATAGTAGCCATTGTTGGCGGTGGCGGTAACGGTAGCGTTGTGGTTCCCATCATCATAGTTGCCGCCGCCGGTGACAATGCCGCCGTCCTGCGGGTCGGTCTGCAGGGTGACCCGGTAATCCTCTTTGGCTTCAAACATGGCGGTCAGAGTACGGTCACCGCTGGCAGTAAAGGTGTAGGTCTCGTCAGCACCGCTGACGATCTGCCCATTCTCCTGCCAACCCTTGAAGGTATAGCCTGCGCTTGCGTTCACCGTCGCGGTGACAGTAACAGTGTCGCCGTTTTTGTACACGCCCTTACCGGACACGGTGCCGCCGGAGTCATCGCTGGCCTGCAGCTTGATGAGACTGGCCTCATCCGCCGGTAGTACCACCACCTGGGAGGAACGGTGGCTGATTTGGCAACCCCCCGTAATCGGGGTGACGCCGTCGTCAAGGTTATAGCAATCCAGGATGCGCTGATTTAAGTTCTCCGCCGCATGGATAGTAGCACTGTCGTAGACGTAACCGGGTTCAGTATACACTTTTTCCGGGTTCTGCCACTCCAAGGTCACCGGGATCTCATCGGGGATATTGGCACCGATCAGTTCGCCGTTACTATTGTACCAGTCCTGAAGGGAGGAAGTGGTGATCAGGTCGCCCTGGGTACAGCCCACCTTGCCGTAGACTACCGGGCGACCGGGAGTGCCGGGGCATTTTTCCAGCTGCAGCGCGTCTTCATAGATTTCATCCAGGGCGTTATACTTATCTGTGCCGGGGTGAGTGACGTGCACGTCGTAATTACCGGCGATGATGCGTTCATCGTCTGGGATTTCACGCCCGTTTTTATCAAGCAGCGTCTGGGTGTAGCCGTCCCGCGGCACCTCCTTGTCCGAGTAAGGCAGATCGTAGAATTTGTAGTATTGGTGCTGGGTATAGAAGCTTGCTTCATAACCCTGGTAGTGGAACCAGGTCATATTCTTTTGGGTGACGGGAAGGTTTTCCCGGAAGGTGGCCTCGATCACATGGTTCTTCGTGACATTGGATAAGGTGTATTCCGTCAAATTGTCAACGGAAACGCTCTTGCCGTCCACTTTCAAGCTCAGCAGCTTGCCGTTTTTGTCAGGTGTGAGGGCAAGGGTGATGCTGCCGTTTTTGTCCACCATGTAAAATGCGTTATCTTCGTCGCCGTTAGTGACCTTTCCGCCGCCGCTATAGATCACGCTGATCATGTGCTTATTGTTTATAGCGGTGTCATAGGGGATGCAGAAGGACTGCAGGCCATAGGATTTATCGTTGTAGTACACCTGCCCCGCCCTATCGGCCTTGGCGGTCTCGGTATCCAGGGTATAGAGGATCTTATCCTCATTCTCCATCCAGTAGAGGACGTCGGTGGCATAGTTAAAGGCCAGGTCCTGACAGAAATTGGTGGAGATAGGTTCGCCGTAGCTGTCCGTGATGCTGCCCACTTTGGTGGCGGTGGCATTGTTGTTGCCAAGTTCAATGGTATATAACGATGCCTCGCCGCCGTCAGCCGCCCCGTCGGCACCGATGGCGTACAAGGTGCCGTCCTTGTCAAAGGCAATGGCGTAGATGATATCTGTGCTGGGAAGGTCGCCGCTGACTTGCAGCCAGTTTGAGGCATGTCCGTCCGTCAGATCGATCGAGCAGATGAAGCTAAAGGAATTGTTTCCGAACGTCTGATTGTACGTCCCATACAGCGCCGGCTCCTCGCCGGAGAGGTCTATGGCGGTGTCAACGATAGCGTAGTTAGCGGCACTGACCTCCCCGATGACCCGGTAGTTAGTCAGGTCGCTGTTATAGAGCCGCAGCTCCCGCCAGCCGTCATCTGATAGTATATAATTCCCATCCTGAGAGACCCCCTTACCGCGTGTTCCCTCCACGGTGAAGAACGCACCGCCGGCGGATTCCATGCCGTAGATGACATGATCCGTCTGCACACCGGTCTTTGTGTAGATCAATTTAGTGCCGCTCTGCTTAACAGTACCAAAGCTCTCGGCGTTGGAGGAGGAGGAAAATGTGATGGAGGCGTAAAAATTATTGTTGGGAAAATCTGCCGCCAGAGCCATCACTGGCAGCAGGCACAAGCAGAGGATCATAGCCAGCACCAGGGCCGGCATGCGTTTTATGTTTCGTCTCATGTTTTCTTTTATTTTTTGTTTCAAGTTCATTCCCTCCTGTCAATTATACATACAAAAATATAACATGGTTACTGATTGCCCGCTTTTAGACGGGTTTGTTCTGGGGCATTAACCGCAGTTCATTTTCCATCAGCTGCTCCACCCGGTCGGCCAGATAGTTTTCCGCTCTGCGTTGTCCCTCTGGGGACAGTCCCGGTCTCGGCTCTGTAATGGACACGGCCAGTTCTGTTCCTGCCGGGCCGTCACGGACGGCGATGGAAAAGCGGCCAGGGTTGCCGTAGACCGTGATATCGGCCAGGATGACGCCATCGGGCTCGCCACGAAGAAAATTCAGGCAGCCCTCCTGTTCCAGTACGTCACATATGGCCAGTTTCACTAAGTGGTGGGCATATGGCAGCAGACGGTACGCACTATGTTCCTTCATGGTTCCCTCCTTTCTCCTGGATTCCCTGGGTTCTTTGCTGTCATTGTACCCTGCCTGGGCCGATTTGTGCAGGCCGTACTCACGCCAAAATGAAAAACCGGGGGTTCGTAAAAAGGAACCCCTCGGTTTTTCGTTAAAAACATTCTTTTTTTCCGCTGTTTAAGGGTTTTTCAGCATGTGCCTGGCATAGCTATAGTACAGCTCACTGTGGAATTACGCTACCATCTTTTCGTAGATGAAGATTACATACCGTTCTCCAGCACACCTCGATAGCCAGAACACCGGTTATGAGCAGCAGACTGTCGCCGCACCCCAGTAGTATCTGGAGTGTCTGGGATTACGCGGCGTCGGATGCCAGATTCAGCAAAACTCTTTCAGTCGCTCCTTCGCCAGTAGGAATACTGTCTCTTCAACCAGCTGTTCTATTACGGCGCCATCTCTCCAAAATAGAAGGATTACACTATATATTTTGTGATGCCATAAAAGATGAGGGACTGCAAATCCTGTTCACATATGGCGAAAAAGAACAGCGGCACAGAACAAGCTGAGAACGAAAAAACTTTTGAAAACTGTCTTTGTTATCAAAATATCCAGGTAGGGGCTTAATAGTAAACAAGGCAAGTGCAGGCACACTTTCTATTTTCACAAGGTCAAAGGCCATAGGACAATACTTGCTATGAATGAGCATAAAAATACCTTTAAACGAGATGTACTCCCAGGAGAAAAAGGTATAAAAATACTGGATTTAGCCTGCTAAGACTAAATCCAGTATTTTTTCTTGTTCAGTCAATCCCGTTCCACAGCCCTTCTAGGATGTACATTCCTTTTGCTTGTACTGTGGCGAACCCCGTCAATGACTATTTTCTATTCTCTTAATTAGAAACGATATCACTATATGACAAAAAAGTTAAACCGCCTAAATTGCAATTTAATGATTGACACCGCAGGTATTGAGGATAATAACGCCTACAAGCACTAATAAGATACCTACGATACCAAGAAAAGTTATACTCTCTTTAAAGAGAAAGAGGGAAAGAAGGGTGGCGGCTACTATACCTATACCACACCAGGTGGCGTAAGCCACACTAAGATTGATGGAAAGCAAGGCCCGGGAAAAAGCAATATAGCACAGGCCATAAAAAACCAGCGTCAGTACGGAAGGCCATAATTTGGTAAAACCATGCGAATACTTCATAAAAGTAGTTCCTATTAGTTCACAGGCTATAGCGGCACCTAAATATAAATAAGACATTATCTAAGTCACTCTCCTCATGTATGAGAAATCAATTAAGCAAAACACCAATGACAGAAGTCACATTGAACACTAATATATTATGACATAAAATCTTAAAAAAAGCAAAAAAAAATGGCGCCTTCTGAAAGAAGGCGCCTATGTGCAGGAGAATATTCATGGCTTAGATAATTACATCAGATTGGCCGCCATTTCCGCCGGCAAAAGCAATAAAACATCACCAGGATAAATCATGTTCTCATCCTTAATACAGGGATTTGCCGCCATTATTTCCTCAACAGTCAGGCCAAAACGACGTCCTATGGCATAAAGGGTATCGCCGCTTTCCACTGTATAGCGTCTGGGCTTCGTTAAAGAACTCCGTTCTTCCCAAAGATCACAGTCCTCATCCTCCGTCCTGACACAGCCGGAACCCTGAATGGGAATCATCAATACCCAGCCTACCTCGATACAGTCAGGATTGGTGATTTGGGGATTATTGCGAATCAGGGCTTTAAGAGAAATGTTATACATTCTGGCTATTTTATAAAGGGTATCCCCCTCTTTGACCATGTAACAAACACATTCCACATCACCGACAGGTACTGTTATTTTCTGACCGGGGAATATCAGGTCGGGATTGTCAAGCTGGGGATTAGCCGCAATAAGCGCTTCTAAGGAAACATGGTAAAGTTTCGCGATCTCATAAAGAGTATCACCAGGCTGAATAATATAGGAAATGCCTCTTCTGCCCCGTTCCTCACTGCTATCCCTTCTTTGGGAAGGAATTATCACCATGGTCTGGGGATAGATCATGTCAGCGTTTTCTATTTGAGGATTAGCCGCGATCAGAGAACCAAGGCTGACACCGTAAAGGGCGGCAATAGACGAAAGAGTTTCACCCTTCTGTACCTGATGAGGACCGGGTATATTAAGGACCTCGCCGGGATAGATCATGTCGGCGTTTTCTATTTGGGGATTGGCGTTAAGAATAGATTCAATAGTTAAATTATATTTCTTCGCTATTTTATAAAGGGTATCTCCCTGTTTAACAGTGTATACCGCCATATCACCGTTGGGACGCCTGGGAATCGCTATCTTCTGCCCTACATCTATGACATCGGCATTTTTAATCTGAGGATTTACCCTCAGCAAGCTTTCCAGAGAGACACCGTAATTTCTGGCAATAGATGACAGTGTCTCACCCTGACGTACATAATGAAAGCCAGGAAGATACAGCTGCATGCCTGGTTTTATGGCGTCAGCGTTTTTAATCTGGGGATTAGCAGCAATTAGGGAATCAAGGTTTAAAGCGTAACGCTGAGCGATACTAAAGAAGGTGTCACCGCTTTTAACAAAATATAATCTGCCGTTATTCTCACCGCTGGGTACGGGAGGAGCAGGTGGAGCCGGAGGGCATGGCGGCTGAGGCTGATGAGGCGGTTTAGCGCCGCTCTGAGGCACATTAATTTTCTGACCTGGATAAATCACATTGGGATCCTTGATCTGGGGATTAAGACGAATTAACTCGCTGAGAGAAATACCGAATTTTTTAGCGATAAGCCACATGGTATCACCGGAACGAACAGTATAGGTGCCGCCGCCAGTAACGCCGGAACTCTGGGGAATAAAAATTTTCTCACCTACGTTGATCTTATCACCATCGGCTACCTGAGGATTAGCCCGCAGTAACGCGTCAAGAGAGACCCCAAACTTTCTCGCAATAAGCCACATGGTGTCGCCGGGCTGAACAATATAATAATTTACTCCGTCTTTAGAAGGTAAGGGTATATTGATTTTATTGCCCGGATATATTCTATTGGGATCCTTGATCCGGGGATTAGCCTTTATCAGATCTTCTAAGGTCACGCCGAATTTTTTGGCAATGAGCCACATAGTATCGCCTTTGACAACAGTATATGTTTGCATCAAAAAAGCACCTTCCTTTATAAGTTTTCACTTACAGAATATGCCATTACTAACAAATGTTGCCTGACCCAAAAAGATAAAAATAAAAAAATTGTCAAAATTTAACTCTTGGACATCCTGTAGTCAAAAAATTATACTATCAGTGTAAAAATATTAAACTAAAAATTTACAAAACAACTCTTTACTACAAAGCAATAATTTGTGATAATTAAGTTACAAAGATAAGAGCGCCTACAGGCGCAGAAAAAATAAGGAGGTAATTCTAAATGGCAACTTTAGAATCCGTAGCTCAATGTGTTATTACTGGTAACTTAGGTCAAGTTAAAGGTGAAGTTCAGGCTCTTATCGATGCCGGTACCGCTCCTCTTGACATCATCAACAAAGGCCTCATCGAAGGCATGAACGTTGTTGGTCCTCGCTTCAAAGCTGGCGAAATGTTTGTTCCCGAAGTTCTCATGGCTGCTAAAGCAATGGGCGCTGGTGTTGAATTGGTAAAACCCCTCTTGGGTGGCGATGATATGCCTTCCTTGGGTAAAGTTGTTCTCGGTACCGTTAAAGGTGACTTGCATGACATCGGCAAAAACTTGGTCGGT
>CAWVFN010000024.1:0-12718 GCA_963928475.1 Bacillota bacterium | reverse complement strand
ATGAAGTGGTAGTTGCTCTTAATAAGGTTACAGTTGATGATATGGTGCGGGTAGCCTCAGAATATTTACAGGCAGAAAAAATGGCATACGCTTTTTTAGGAGGTAAGGATGAATAAAGCTGAAGTAGAAATCCAGTGTTTGCCTCATTACGGGGATTTACCAATGATAGATTATCAGACTGAGGGAGCGGCGGGCTTTGATTTTTACGCCGCTTTAGATGAAAGCCTTATCTTAGCCCCTGGCCAAAGTGCTATGGTGCCTACTGGTTTGTGTTTTGCTTTGCCTGAGGGACTGGAAATGCAGGTAAGACCACGCAGTGGTTTAGCTGCGAAATTTGGTGTTACAGTACTGAATAGTCCGGGAACGGTGGATTGTGATTACCGGGGTGAGGTCAAAGTGATCATGATCAATCTGGGAAGGGAGAAGTTTGTAGTTGAGCGTGGTATGCGGATTGCTCAGGGAGTTATTGCTCCCTATGTAAGAGCGGATTTTAAAGCTGTCAGCGTTCTTAGTGAAACTAAGCGCGGTAACGGCGGATTTGGTCATACCGGGGTATAATACAGTATTTTCACTCATATCATTAAAAAAGCGCATTATTAGAGGTGAAGAAGATGAGAATGAGTGAGTTATGTGATAAAATAATAGTTAATTTAGAAAACGGTGAGGTATTAGGCAGTATAGGTGGAGCGGATCTGCTTATAGATGAGGTTAGCGGTTCTGTAATTTCCATATTGCTGCCTATAGGCGGTCGTGGCTTTGGACATTTTTTTGAACGTAATGCTATAAATATTCCCTGGTCTGCTGTGAAAAAGGTAGGACCGGAGATCATGGTAGTGGAATTAGCCCAGACTTTACCTCCTGTTCCATGATATAACGAGATTATTTAGGAAATAAGGTGAGTTAAATGAAAGTTGCTATGGTAGGAGTAAAGGGCAAAATGGGACGTGCCATATTAGCCGGTATAATTGATGCTCCTGATGTGGAAATTGTGGGTGCTGTTGACATTTGCGGTCAAGGTGCTGATATAAGTGAACTTATCGGCGGCAAAAAGCGTGGTGTTTGTATAGAGGACAGCATAGATACGATGCTGGCGGAAAAACAGCCTGATGTGGTAATAGATTTTACCAGTCCTAAGGTGGTAAAAAATAACGCTGTCACGATTTTAAAGCATAAGGCTCATGTTGTGGTAGGAACCACTGGTTTGACGTCTGAGGATTTAGCTGAGATAGATACTTTAGCTAAAGATGTTTCCCGAGCCGCCTTTGTAGTGCCGAATTTCGCGTTAGGAGCGGTACTGATGATGAATTTTGCTGTTGAGGCGGCGAAATATTTTCCCAATGTAGAAGTCATTGAGCTGCATCATGATCAAAAATTGGACGCCCCGTCTGGTACGGCGGTAAAGACCATGGAGATGATGGCTCAGGTTCGTAAAGAAGTAAGCCAGGGAAATCCTAATGAGGTTGAAAAGATAAAGGGAGCCAGAGGCGGCGAGTACGATGGCATGCGGGTTCATAGTGTACGTTTGCCAGGTTATGTAGCCCATCAGGAAGTTATTTTTGGCGGAGCTGGACAAACTCTCACCATTAGACATGATTCCATGAACCGCGATTCCTTTGTTGACGGTGTTTTACTGGCTTTGCGCAGTATTGGTGATTTATCCTCAGGTCTTACCTATGGCTTGGAGAAAGTGATGTAAGATATTTGATAAGACAAAGAGATCGCATGACTGGATTTTAATATAGGTTATATTATTATGACAATAGGGACGGCAGTATTTAGTACTGCCGTCCCTATTATTAATATGACTATATAAAGGTTGAACAAACAGTGTTTATGCTGGCGTTGATTTTTGTTCTTACCATCAGTTCAGCTATATAGAAGATATTTGTAGTGCCATTCGTAACATATCTAATTTTTTCTTATATTTAAAAATATTCTCCTCAGGGGTTATTATCTGACAATTACTGCCAAGGCTAACTTATTATTTTATTTTGTTATATTTTCTCTTTGAAAATCTGTTCACTGGTATTTTTTGCTATTTTGAGATGTTTGGTGATAAGTTTTTTCATTCTGTTTTCGGGGGCAAGCACCGATTAAGTGAAATAGCCATATTCTACTTTATAACGGATTTTCTCTTGTGAGGAGGAGTGAAATTGAGGAAAAATCTGACCTTTTTAGGCGGTGATTTACGGGAGTTAAGCGCCGTTAATACTATGATAGAGTCTGGCTATAAAGTAAAAACCTTCGCTCTGCCCCGGGAAAAACTTGTGGATCCTTCTGTGGCCAGAGCTACTGTTTCACAGGCGGTGGACGGGGCTGAGGCACTTATTTTACCGGTAAAAGGCATAGATGAGGAGGGTTATCTTTTTGCTCCCTTTTGGGATAAGGATAACAACAGAGTGAGGATAACTGAGAATACTTTTCGGTGTTTATCGCCGCGATGCCGTATTTATGTAGGCATTGCCTCAAGATATCTTTTAGATATCGCCGCTGTCCATGGTATTCAGGTAGTGTCTCTTATGGATTTAGACTGCATAGCTTTGCCTAACGCTGTTCCCACTGCTGAAGGTGCTTTAGCTGTAGCGGTAGAAGAATCTCCTTTTACGGTTAGGGATTGCCGAATAGTTGTTTTAGGCTATGGACGTGTAGGAAAGTCGGTAGCCAATCTTTTTAGAGCCATTGGTGCCAAGGTTTATCTTGTCAGCCGTGATGAGGGAGAGATGCGGGAAGCTTTAAGCAACAATTTTGATATAAGGGGATTTTCAGGGTTAAGCCGAGTTATTCCCCGGGGGGAAATAATAATCAATACAGTTCCCGCCCTGGTATTAACTGATGATCTGCTGGCATTGGTAGGGGAAAATTCTATAATTATAGATTTAGCTTCTAAGCCCGGAGGCGTAGATTTTGCCGCCGCGGAACGCAGACAGGTGCGAGCTTTTCATTGTTTATCATTGCCAGGTAAATGGGCACCGTTAAGTGCTGGTAAGATTATAGCCCGAGGTATTATGGATTTATTGGAAGGGGATGGTGAGTAAATGATTATAGATAATCTGCGCGGAAAAAAAGTAGGCTTTGCCGTTACCGGTTCCCATTGTACTTTAAAGCGGGTTTTTGCTCAAATGGAGCGTTTAGTTAAAGAATATAAGGTAGATTTGCATCCTGTTTTTTCTCCTGCTGTCATGTCCTCAGAAAATCGTTTTGGCAATGGTGATAAATGGCGTAATTTTGTCGCTGATATATGTCCCAACGGGATAATAACTTCAATAGAAGAGGCGGAGCCTATTGGCCCGAAAAACCTTTTAGATGTTGTAGTGATTGCTCCCTGCAGCGGCAATACCTTGGCTAAATTGGCCATGGGCATTGTAGATACTCCCGTATTGATGGCAGCTAAAGCTCATCTGCGCAATGGTGGTCCTGTGGTATTAGCTGTTTCAACCAATGACGGTTTAGGGATGAACGCTAAAAATATTGGCATACTAATGAATACTGCAAACCTGTACTGGGTTCCCTTTGGCCAGGATGATCCTGTAGCCAAGGCTAATTCTTTGGTGGCTAAAATGGATATGCTGCCGGAAACTATTTCACTGGCTCTAAAAAACCAACAAATTCAACCTATTTTAATTGAATATTAAATGATAATGTAGTATAATATTTCTATTATGATGTAAGGTGGGTATTAATGTGAAAAAGTTTAACGTAGCTATTGTCGGCGCTACCGGTGCTGTAGGTCAGGAATTAATGACGGGTTTGGCGGAAAGAGACTTTCCCCTTAATGAATTGCGCCTTTTGGCCAGTAGCCGTTCTAAGGGAAAGAAGCTTTTATTTAAAGGAGAAGAATTAGTTGTTGACGAGTGTACATCTGATTCTTTTGATAATATAGATATTGTACTTTTTGCCGGTGGTTCTCAAAGCAAGGAATTTGCTTTAGATGCCGTTAAAGCTGGATGTGTAGTAATTGATAACAGCAGTGCTTTCCGTATGGATCCGGAGGTGCCTTTGGTAGTGCCGGAGGTGAATCCCGAGGATATAGACTGGCATAAGGGTCTTATTGCCAATCCTAATTGTTCCACCATTCAGATGGTAGTAGCTTTAAAACCCATTCATGATGCGGCTAAGATTAAACGTATTATTGTTTCTACTTATCAGGCCGTATCTGGTGCCGGCAAAGATGGTATTGAGGCTTTGGAAAATGAGGTTAGGGAATACATTGCCGCAGGTAAGGATCCTAAGGATTTGACAGCCTCTGCCTTTCCTTATCCTATTGCTTTTAACTGTATTCCTCATATAGATAGTTTTTTGGCGGATGGTTATACTAAAGAGGAAATGAAAATGGTCAATGAAACCAGGAAGATGTTCCACGATGATTCTTTGGCCATAAATGCCACAACTGTGCGGGTTCCCGTATTCCGCAGTCATTCTGAATCAATCACAGTGGAAACAGAAAAGCATATTAGTGTTGCTGAGGTTAGGGAGCTTTTGTCAAAGGCTCCAGGTGTTGTGCTTGTTGATAATCCTGAAGCTAAGGAATATCCCATGGCCATACACGCCTCTGGCACCAATGAAGTATACGTAGGCCGTATACGTGAAGATATTTCCTCTGAACATGGTATTTCCCTGTGGGTTGTCGCTGATCAGCTTCGTAAAGGAGCGGCGACTAATGCGATACAGATAGCTGAGTTAATAGCGGCGAAGAATCAATAAGAGGTGAGAGATATGTGTTTTGGCGACGTATTGACCGCGATGGTTACGCCTTTTCATGCTGATGGCAGTATCAATATAGAAAAGGCTCAGGAACTTGCCTTATATTTGCTTTCTCATGGTTCCGACGGCATTGTAGTTGGCGGTACTACAGGAGAGAGTCCGTCCTTAAAGCGAGAAGAAATGATAGAACTTTACAAAGCCGTTAAGGATGCTGTAGGTGGCAAGGGTTTTGTTATAGGCGGTTGCGGTGGTAACAGTACCATGTCAGTGGCCGAAAACATGAAGGAGTTTAATAAAATAGGTTTAGACGGTTATCTTACTGTGGTGCCTTATTATAATAAACCAACTCAAGAGGGATTATATAAACATTATGAGACGCTGAATGGGGTCAGTGCAGCGCCTATAATAGTTTATAATATACCGGGCCGTACCGGTATCAATATGGCTCCTGATACATTGGTAAGATTAGCTGAATTAACAAATATAAAAGCATTAAAGGAATCCACTGGCAATGTGGATCAGATTACAGAATTAAAAATGAGGCTCCCTGAGGATTTCTATATTTATTCAGGGGATGATTATATGACCTTTCCTATGACAGCAATGGGCTGCCAAGGTGTGATAAGCGTAGCTTCCCACATCGTAGGGAAGGACATCAAGGCGATGGTAAAAGCTGTAAAGAACAATGATATAGCCGGTGGAAGAGAACTTCATTATAAGCTTTTTCCCGTATTTAAAGCCATGTTCTGCACGGCTAATCCCATTCCTGTGAAAACAGCTTTGAACCTGTTAGGGTTTGAAGTAGGCGGTTTTCGTCTGCCCATATGTGAGTGTGACGCCGCCACAGCTGATTTCCTAAAAACCTTCCTGAAGGATTACGGACTTCTCTGAGCCTCGGAAAGGTGGAATTGTGACAACTAAAGAAAGTAGAGTTTCTCTGATACCGATAGGTGGTTTAGGGGAGATCGGGAAGAACATGACAGCTATTAAATATGGCAACAGCATATTAGTTATAGACTGCGGCATGATGTTTCCCGATGATGATATGCCAGGTATTGATACGGTAATCCCTGATTATACCTATTTATTGGAGAATAAGAAGAAGATAAAGGGCATCATCCTGACCCATGGCCATGAAGACCATATCGGTGCATTGCCCTATATTCTTCGTGATTTAAACGTACCTGTTTATGGTACAAGATTAACCATGGGCTTAGTACGCCATAAGCTTAAGGAGGCTAAATTAACTGGTGATCTTCATGAAGTAAAAGTCGGCGATATGCTGCATCTCAATCCTTTTAAGGTAGAGGTTCTCAGGGTCAATCATAGTATTGCTGATGCTGTTGGTTACGCTATTCAGACTCCGGCTGGGATGATAGTACACACTGGCGACTTTAAGATTGACATGACTCCTGTAGACGGTGAAGTGTTTGATTTTGCCAGATTCAGCGCTTTAGGCGCCAAAGGCGTTTTATTGCTGATGTCTGACAGCACAAATGCTGAGCGTCCGGGCTTTACCAAATCTGAACGTTTAGTTGGTTCATCCTTTGATGAGAACTTCCGCAACGCAAAGGGACGTATCATATTGGCCACTTTTGCTACTAATGTACACAGATTGCAGCTGGCTATTTCCGTAGCGGCAAAGTATAATCGTAAAGTTGCCATAGTGGGCCGCAGTATGGTGAATGTGGTCAATATAGCTACAGAAATGGGATACTTGAAGATTCCCAGAAATACTTTAGTAGATATTGATGATATTGGTAAACTTCCCCCCAATAAAGTGGTGATATTAGCTACTGGCAGTCAAGGTGAGCCGATGTCCACTCTGACCCGTATCGCCAACGGTGAGCATAAGCAAATAAAATGTGTACCAGGTGATACTATAATAGTTTCCGCATTACCGATACCAGGTAATGAGATTTCTGTAGCGCGCAATATTGATTCGCTGGTAGGAAACGGCGCTTCAGTGATTTATGATAACGAGGCGGAAATACATGTTTCTGGTCATGCTCGTCAAGAGGAATTAAAGTTAGTTTTGAGCATGGTAAAACCCAAATATTTTGTTCCGGTTCACGGTGAAGTGAGGATGCTGCACAAGCATGCGGCCTTAGCGCAGCAGCTGGGTATTCCTTTGGAAAACACTTTTGTTTTGGAGAATGGTCAGATTTTGGAATTAACCAAATCCAGAGCGGTAGTTAAAGGTTCTGTTACCACCGGTAAAATCATGATTGATGGTATGGGACTGGAAGACGTTGGCAATGTTGTGTTGAAGGATCGGCGTCAGCTATCCCAGGATGGCATTATGGTATTAATTGTTACCGTGGATCGTCATGGTGTGATGGTAGCCAAGCCGGAAATGATATCCCGCGGCTTTGTTTATATTAAGGAAGCCGAGGAACTTATGGAGGCGGCCAAAGACGTAGTAACACAGCACATGGAAAAGTATGAAGGTCGGCGTATCAAGGATTTTACCAGTGTGAAGCAGGATCTGAAGGATTGTGTAGGCAAGCTTCTTTATAAGGCTGTAAAACGTAAGCCCATGATAATTCCGGTTATTATTGAGTTGGATTAATCTTTGTAAAAATAGTCCTCATTGTGAGGACTATTTTTTATTTAAAGTTTTTAAAGCACGTCCTGTGAAGGATGCTCCATGAAAAAACCTGTTAAATGACGGATAGTATGGGAAATGGTTTAAAGTATATCTCTTGCAAAATATAAATATCTGTGCTATAATTTATTATTGTCTATGCGGGTGTGGCGGAATGGCAGACGCACCAGACTTAGGATCTGGCGGGAAACCGTGGGGGTTCAAGTCCCTTCACCCGCACCACAAGCTGTATCCCCGGTCAGATAAGGGTAATGGCCTGGGAACAAAACGCTGAGAAATTATAAAGTACGAGGAGCGGTGAAGCGAAAAATGAATTATGAAGTAAAAAAAGAGGGAAAAAATCAAGCAGTACTCACCATTACAGTTGATAAAGATACTGTTTTAAAAGCAATGAACCAGGCCTATTTAAAATTAGCTAAGGAAGTTAGTGTTCCCGGTTTTAGAAAAGGTAAGGTACCTCGCTTTGTTTTGGAACAAAAAATTGGTAAAGCTCCTATCATCGAAGAGGGCGCTGAGATCATGATGAGTCCCGCTTACGCTGAAGCCATATCTACTGAAGGTTTGGAACCCGTTGATCGCCCTGAAGTTGAGATCATTTCTATCAGTGATGATGCTGAGTTTGTATTTAAAGCCACTGTTACCCTGCGTCCTGTTCCGGAATTAGGTGAATATAAAGGTCTTACCTTAAAGAAACGTGAAATAACTATTACCGAGGAAGACGTAGATAATGAAATTGAAAGACTGCGGGATCGCCATAGTAAGATGGAAAAAGTGGAAGAGCCAATTGCTGATGAGGATATGGCGGTTATTTCCTATGTCGGCTATGTTGATGGCGAAAAATTCCAGGGTGGTTCTGCGGAAAAATACTCTTTGGGTATTGGCTCCAATACCTTTATTCCCGGCTTTGAAGACCAGTTAAAGGGACACAAGGCTGGTGAGGATGTAGATGTAAATGTTACTTTCCCTGAAGATTACCATGCGGAAAACTTAAAAGGTAAAGATGCCAAGTTTGAAGTTCACATTGATGAAGTGCGCCGCAAGGAATTACCGGACTTAAATGATGATTTTGTCAAGTTGGTTTCCACTTTCGATAACATAGCTGATTTCCGGGAAGATACGGAAAAGCGTTTAAATGAGGCAGCTAATCGTCAAATCAACGATGATTTGCGCAACCAGGCAGTAGACGCTCTTTTAGATATAACCGATGTGGAAATTCCAGAAGTTATGATTAATGAGAAAATTGACAGTTTCCTGGAAGATATGGAAGCTCGTTTAAGCCAGCAAGGTCTTAGTTTGGAAAAATACCTTGAATTTTCCGGCCGTTCCATGGAGGAAATGCGCAAAGAAAGCCGTCCTAACGCTGAGAGAGCAGTAAAGACTGAAGTAGCTCTCATGGAATTAGCTAATAGGGAAGATTTAGAAGCCAGCGATGTTGATATAGACGCTGAGTGTACAAAAGTGGCCTTAATGACTAATACTGATTTGGATGTTATTAAAGATCGGTTGATGAAGACCGGACAGTATAGTGTTTTGATATTTACCATATTGGTTAAAAAAGCCATTGACTTCTTGGTAGATAACGCTAACATTGTACCTTATGAAGAAGAAAAAAAGGAAAATGAAGAAAAACCTGCCGAAGCAGAATAAATCTGTCCTTGGGAGGATAATATATCCATGAACCGAAGGAGGATGAATATGTCCTATAATTACAGCATACCCTATGTTATAGAGCAGACCAGCCGTGGTGAACGCTCTTATGACATATATTCCCGGCTTTTAAAAGATAGGATTATCTTTTTGGGTGACGCTATCGATGATAATGTGGCTAATATTATTGTGGCGCAGCTTTTGTTTTTGGAGGCGGATGATCCCAAGAAAGATATCAGCTTCTATATAAATAGCCCCGGCGGTTCTATTTCTGCTGGTATGGCTATTTATGATACTATGAACTATGTTAGATGTGATGTATCTACTATCTGTGTAGGTATGGCGGCAAGTATGGGTGCGTTTTTGCTGACGGCTGGAGCCAAAGGCAAACGTCTTGCTTTACCCAACAGTGAAATTATGATCCACCAACCCTTAGGCGGAGCACAGGGTCAGGCTAGTGATATAGCAATACATGCCAATCATATTATAAAGACTAGAGAAAAACTTAATCATATTTTAGCGGAAAAGACAGGTAAAACCGTAGAGCAGATAAGCCAGGATACGGAAAGGGATAATTTCATGTCCGCGGAAGAGGCTTTGGATTACGGGCTTATTGACAGGGTAATTTACAATCAGAATTAAGGAGGCAATATGGACCATTTTGACGGTATTGACCAGGAACGCTGCTCTTTTTGCGGCCAGACAAGGGATGAAGTTAAAAAACTAATTGCTGGTCCCGGTGTATATATCTGTGATGAATGTGTCGGCCTCTGTCTTGATGTACTCAAGGAATCCCTGGAAGCAGAGGAAGGTAATTTAGAGGCTATAGAGCTGCCCAAACCCATAGATCTTGCCAAAGATCTTGACGATTATGTTATTGGCCAGGATTCAGCTAAGCGGGTATTGGCTGTAGCTGTCTATAATCACTATAAAAGAATTAACGCTCCGGTAAGCAAAGATTCAGTGGAACTGCAGAAATCCAATATCTTGCTGGTAGGTCCTACCGGTACGGGAAAAACCTTGTTGGCTCAGACTTTAGCTCGTTTTCTCCATGTTCCCTTTGCCGTAGCTGATGCCACTACATTAACTGAGGCTGGCTATGTCGGTGAGGATGTTGAGAATATTCTGCTTAAATTACTGCAGGCAGCGGATTTTGATGTGGAAGCAGCCTCCCGGGGTATTGTTTATATTGATGAAATAGATAAGATAACAAGAAGAAGTGAAAATCCATCTATAACCAGGGATGTAAGCGGTGAGGGAGTACAGCAGGCTCTTTTAAAGATATTGGAAGGCACTGTGGCCAGTGTGCCGCCGCAAGGCGGACGTAAACATCCCCATCAGGAGTTTATTCAATTAGATACCACTAATATCTTGTTTATTTGCGGCGGCGCTTTTGATGGCCTTGATAAAATAGTCCAAAAACGTCTGGGCAGCGGTGTAATGGGCTTCGGTGCTGATATAAAGGATAAAAAAGAGGATATTGCTGAGCTCCTTGATAATATCATGCCGGAAGATTTACTGAAATTTGGCCTAATTCCCGAATTTGTCGGCCGTTTGCCTGTGCTTGGTAAATTGACGCCCTTGGATAAGGAAGCTTTGGTACGGATTTTATTAGAACCTAAGAATGCTTTAGTGAAGCAGTTCCAGTATATCTTTTCCATGGACGGCATAGAATTAGAGTTTGAACGTGAAGCTTTGGAAAATATTGCGGAAATAGCCATGCAGCGCAGTACTGGTGCCAGAGGGCTCAGAGCCATTATGGAAGATATTATGTCTGACTTGATGTTTGAGCTGCCTTCCAGAGATGATGTTGCCAAGGTTATTGTTAACAAAGATTTTACTGAGGGTAAGGGTCCGGCGACGATTATTCTCAAGGACCCCAAGGCTGTTGCCGCAGAAAAGGCAAAGCTTGTAGAGGTGAAATCTAAATCTACGGTGGAAAACCAGGACACACCGGCTTAAATAGAGTATGACAATTAAGGATCTTTAACCGAAAAGGTTAAAGATCCTTTTTATATACAATAGTGGTATAACTAAATATTTATGTTCCTGTCCAGGATAGTAGTTGAAGGTAAAAAAGTGAGCGGTAAAATATCTTATTTAGGTTTTCGCCGGGGCGGAAATAGGGCTTAGATAACTAACTAAATGAGCAGAAAAAAGTTTATAATAAATTTTTTTCTTTTATAAAGTTTCTTCATGTTTTAGTCATAAATGGTAAATACTAAGACTAAAAAAGGAAGGAGTTTTATATGTTAAGCAACTCGACGGTTTACGTTATTTTATTGTTATTTGCCGCTGTAATAATCATAGCTCTCTTGCTGCGCCGCCGTGGTTATTCCAATCAAAACGAAGCCACGCCGGAATATATGGAAAAGCATAGCAATAAAGAAATAAAGCGTTTAGAAAACTTAAGAAGCATAAGTTTAAATTTACCTCTGGCCGAAAAAACCAGGCCAAAAGATTTTTCTGAAATCATAGGTCAAGCTGATGGTCTTTTAACTCTGGAAGCGGCTCTTTGCGGCCCTAATCCACAGCATGTCATTATATATGGTCCGCCTGGAGTGGGAAAGACTGCCGCGGCTCGTTTAGCTTTAGCGAAAGCAAAGCAAAGTAAGGGTACTCCTTTTCGCAAGGATGCCAAAATGGTGGAAATAGATGGTGCCACTTCCCGCTTTGACGAACGGGGTATAGCTGATCCTCTTTTAGGCAGCGTTCACGATCCTATTTATCAGGGCGCAGGATCATACGGTCAGGCCGGTATACCTCAACCCAAGGAAGGCGCTGTGAGCAAAGCCCATGGCGGTGTTCTTTTTATCGATGAAATAGGAGAACTTCATCCTATACAGTTAAATAAGTTATTGAAGGTTTTAGAAGACAGACGTGTAATTCTGGAAAGCTCGTATTATCAGGCGGAGAATGATAAGATTCCCAAACATATACATGATATTTTCCAGAATGGTTTACCGGCTGATTTTCGTTTGATAGCGGCCACTACCAGGAATCCAGAAGAGTTACCTCCTGCTTTGCGTTCCCGCTGTGTGGAGATTTTTTTCCGGTCTCTTTCCTGTGGTGAATTAGAACAAATAGCAAAGAATAGTGCTGAGCGTTCAGGTTTTACCTTAAGTGAGGATGAGGCGGAAGTTGTTGCGTCTTATGCCGCTAATGGCCGGGAGATAGTAAATATGATCCAGCTGGCTGCCGGTATAGCGCAAAGAGATGAACGGCAAAATATACTTCGCCGTGATTTAGACAGGGTTATAAATCAAGGTCATTACAGTCCTCATATTGAAGGGAAAATGCCCAGCAAACCCAGGGTAGGACGGGCTGTAGGCCTTGGTGTGGGTCAAGGAGGTGAAGGATCCATTCTGCCGGTGGAGGCCTTAGTGCTGCCAGGCAAAGGTGAGCATATTATTTCTGGTATTGTGGATGAGGAAGAATTAGGTGTCAGCGGTCACAAACTTATACGTCGGAGCATGGCTCAAAACTCCTGGGAGAATGTTAGAACTGTTTTAAAACAGCGTACTACAATAGACTGGGAGCATTCCGATTTTCATATAAGCTTTCCTGGTGGTGCTCCCGTAGACGGTCCTTCGGCTGGTATTACCATGGCGACAGTGCTTTATTCTGCCATTGAGGGCAAAGAGATAGATAATTTAACTGCTATGACTGGTGAAATATCTATTCATGGCGATGTTCTGCCAGTAGGCGGTGTAACCGCTAAAATCGAAGCCGCTGCCAGAGCTGGTGCCAAAAGGGTGCTGA
>CAWVFN010000023.1:0-6783 GCA_963928475.1 Bacillota bacterium | reverse complement strand
TTCGCGCTGCTGCAGCAGCTGCCGGTTTACGCCATAACTGCACCTTTGGCCATTGTACTTATAGTATTCTGTTTCCTTGGTTCTGCCAATTCTGCTACTTACGTATTGGCCATGCTAACTTCTAACGGCGACATGGATCCTGGTAAAAAACTCCGTGCCGGCTGGGGTATAGCCCAAGGCGCTGTAACCATCGTTTGCATTATTATCGGCGGTACCTCAATTTTGCAGATACTGCAAACTGTATCTATCGTAGCGGCTTTCCCCTATATGTTTGTTATGATCTTCATGTGTGTGGCTATTTACAAAGCCCTGCGCAGTGAGTTTGCTGTAGGAGTAGAAACCGCAGAAAAGAAAGCTGTAGAGGCTGAGAATAAATAAGTTATATAATATTAAATTTATATTTTTAATTTTAATGTAACATTAAAGTTACGCTATATTTAGAAAGGAGATTTACAATGATACCTAAATTTGATGTTTTAACTCAAGAACAAGTGGAAAAGATTCATGCTGAATCCATTCGTATTTTGGAAGAAGTAGGTGTGGAATTTACCTATGATCCCGCTATTGAAGTATTTAAAGAACAAGGTTTAAAAACTGAAGGTCACCGCGTATATTTCACCGGTGATTTTGTGGAAAAGAAAATGAAGGAAGCTCCCGCTGAATTCAAACTCCATGCCAGAAATCCAGAATATACAGTAAACTGCAACCATACTGATATTATTTTGACTCCTTCTTATGGTCCTCCGTATATTTATGAAGCTAACGGCGACCGTCGTTATTCTACCATGGAAGACTATGATAATATCGTAAAATTAGCCGGTGCCAGCAAAAATATTAATCATACCGGCGGTAATGTTTGCGAACCCACTGATGTACCTGATGAAATCAAACATCTGAAAATGTTAGAAAGCCATGTAAGAAATTCCGATAAAGCTTTTATGGGCAGCGCTTACGGTGAAATCGGCGCTTCCGACTCAGTAAAAATAGCGGAAATGATTTTTGGCGGCGGCGATGTAATCAAAAAGAACCCTGTTTTGATTACTTTGATTAACTCCATTACTCCTCTTAAATATGATGACAGAATGCTGGCTGCTCTCATGACCTATGCTAAAGCTGGTCAGGCCTGCTTGGTATCCTCCTTGGTAATGAGTGGTTCCACTGGTCCCGCTACCATGGCGGCCACCATGGCTTTACAGAACGCTGAAATTTTGGCTGGTATCGTTTTAGCTCAGTGTGTAAATCCTGGTACTCCTTGTATCTATGGTTCTACTTCTGGCCCTGTTGACATGAAGAGCTTGAGCTTGTCTATTGGTACTGCTGAAACAGCTCTTTATACAGCTGCTAGTGCCCAAATGGCTCGTTATTATGGTGTTCCTAGCCGTGGCGGCGGCGGCTTGAACGATGCTAAAATCGTTGACGCTCAAGCTGGTTACGAATCCATGCTCACACTTTTTGCCGCTGCTACTTCTGGCATTAACTATGTGCTTCACGCTGCTGGTATTATGCAGTATTATACTTCTTTCTCCTATGAAAAATTCGTAATGGACGATGAAGTTGCCGGTCTGGTTCTGAAATTCTTGAAGGGCTACAATTTTGATGATAAGATGTTTGTCTTTGATGATATCAAAGAAGTTGGCCCCGGCGGACATTTCCTCTATCAGACTAGTACCTTTGAGTTATTCCGTCAAGAATTGAGAAGTCCTTTCTTAAGCGACCGTCAAGGTTACGAAGCCTGGGACGAACAGGGACGTAAAGACGCTAACCAGAGAGCTACTGAGCTTTGGAAGAAGACTTTGGCTGAATATGAAGTGCCGGCTCTTGATCCTGCTTTGGATAAAGAATTGACTGCTTTCATTGCTGCCAGAACTAAAGAATTAATGTAAAATTCTCTCTGTTAAAAAAATGCCGCAATCAATAAAGTATGTTAGGGGGAAAAGTATTGTGCTTTTCCCCCGGCATAAATTTATATAGACGGTAAACAGGGGGATAATGATGAAGAATATATATAAGGATATTGATAAAAAGGTTTTTTTGATCGGGGGCATAATATGTTTAGCGTTTATAGTTTGGGCGGCGTTACTTCCCCAGGCTGCGGAAATTGTATTAGGTAGCATCCTTAGTTTTTTTTCTACAGATTTTGGCTGGATGTATCTGATCGTAGTTTCCTTATTTATTGTGTTCCTCTTTTGGCTGGCTTGCAGTAAATATGGTAATATAGTTTTGGGAAAAGATGGTGAGAAACCTGAGTTTTCCCGTTCAAGTTGGTTTTTCATGCTTTTTGCTGCCGGCATGGGTATAGGTCTTGTTTTTTGGAGTGTCGCGGAACCCATGAGTCATTATTTAACCCCTCCCTTAGGTGAGGGCGGAACGACAGAGGCGGCTTCTGAGGCAATGCGTTATACTTTTACCCATTGGGGCATTCATCCTTGGGCTTGTTATAGTATAGTGGGTTTGCCGTTAGCTTATTTTCAATTTCGGAAGAATAAACCGGCTTTGATAAGCTCTTGTTTTGAACCGCTGATTGGTGAGAAGAGAGCCAATGGTTTTTGGGGCAGCTGTATAAATATATTAGCTGTCATGGCCACGGTATTTGGCGTGGCGACTTCTTTAGGCATGGGAGCTATGCAGATAAACAGTGGTTTAAATTATGTCTTTGGTATTCCCTATAGTCATTTAGCTTCGGTGATAATCATTGCTGTTACTACTGTTCTTTTTATTGCTTCTTCAGTTAGCGGCATAGATAAGGGGATTAAAATATTGAGCTATACTAATATGGTATTGGTCGCTATTTTGCTACTCTTCGTATTTTTTACTGGCCCTACTCTGTTCTTGCTTAATTTCTTTACAGATAGTTTAGGTCAATATATGCAAAGCATTATTTCCACAAGTTTTTGGACTGATCCCTTTGGTGAGTCCAATGGCTGGTTAGGGAGTTGGACAGTATTTTATTGGGCCTGGTGGATTTCTTGGGCTCCCTTTGTTGGTGGTTTTATCGCTCGTATTTCCAAGGGGAGAACTATCCGTGAATTCATTGTAGGGACTTTGCTTTGTCCTGCGATTCTGAGCTTTATTTTCATGAGTATAATGGGTGGCAGTGCTATAAATATGGATTTGGCAGGCATAGATAATATAGCTTCTGACATGAGCAGTGATATATCTTTTGCTTTATTCGCGTTGTTAGAAAACTTGCCTTTGACTACATTATTCTCACTTGTCGCCATTGTGCTTATTTGTATATTTTTTATTACCTCGGCGGATTCCTCTACCTTTGTCTGCGCAATGATGACAGCCAGAGGCGTGCAAAACCCGCCTGCTGGTTTGAAAGTATTTTGGGGTCTTGCTCAGGGGGCAGTCGCTACAGTTTTACTGTTAGCTGGTGGACTCACAGCTTTGCAATCAGCGTCTATAGCTGCGGCTTTTCCCTTTATGATAGTTTGTATTCTTATGATCGCTTCCTTTGTGAAGGCTTTAGGCTACGATGAGGCGGTTATGAATAAATAAGTGAAAAATAACTCTCCATTACCAACCCCAATATTTTAGGGAGGCTTTAAATAGCCTCCTATTTTTTTCTTGTCTTGTAGTAGGGATTTTTATGTGTTAAAATAACAAAGGGAGGTATCCGCATGGAAAAAGATTTTTTTGAACAAAATCCAAAGCTTCGGGAAATTTTTAACCATATGGGTGACGCTGTTTATTTTATTGACAGTAACGGAGTTATACTTTTTATGAACAAAGCCGCTGAGACTTTAGACGGCTATAATTTAAGTGATGTGCGGGGACGCACAGTTATGGAAATGTACGGACTTGATGATACTCAAAGTCCTCTCCTGCGAGTTGCCGCCAGTAAAGAGCCATTATATGATCATACTTTTCGTTATTATGTAAACAATAAGGAAGTTTATCAGGTTTGCAATACTTTGCCTATTCAGTTAGATGATGGTACCTGGGGCGCTTTTTCTATTCAAAAGGATGTTACTAAACTTAAGCAGACTATTGAGCGCAATATTGAGCTGCAAAAGCAACTTTTTAATTATGATGCGATAAATCTTGATAACAAAAAGGCCGAAAAGAGGATACATACTTTTGATGATATTATAGGTGAGCATCAGTTATTGCTAGAGTGCAAAGATTTGGCCTATAATGCGGCTCAAAGCGATTCTCCTATTATGCTTACTGGTTTTACCGGTACTGGCAAGGAGATTTTTGCCCAAAGTATTCATTCCGCCAGCCGCCGCCGGCACAAAACATTTTTGGCCATAAACTGTGCCGCTATACCTGAGACCTTACTGGAAGGAATTCTTTTTGGTACGGTGAAGGGGGTTTATACCGGTGCTACAGAGCGCAAAGGCCTTTTTGAGGAAGCTAACGGAGGTACTTTGTTTTTAGATGAGATTAACTCTATGCCCCTTTCTTCCCAGGCCAAACTTTTGCGGGTTTTAGAAGAAAAGTTTGTCCAGCCTTTAGGCAGTAAGGAAAAGATTAAAATAGACACCCGCATAATCAGCAGCTGTAATGTTTTGCCTCAAGAGGCCGTAAGCAAACAGCAGATTCGTCAGGACTTATTTTATCGTCTGGCTGTTATTAATATTATGATACCTAATTTAAAGGATCGCAAAAGTGATATTTTTTTATTAGCTCATCATTTTATCGCTAAATATAATGAGGCGTATAAGAAAAATATTTTAGCCATGGAGGACGATATTACGACCTTTTTCTTGAATTATGATTGGCCGGGAAACGTGCGGCAGCTGCAAAACTGCATTGAGTGTGCTATGAATTTAGTTAAACCCAATGAGACGACAATCAAGGCCAAGCATCTGCCTTATTATTTGAAAGAAAACAAAGATATCGATGACCTCAGATATTACCAAGAGTTTCAGAGTATTGAGACTATTAATAAAGCTGGGGAATCTCCCCGTACCATAGAGATTCCTCCTACAGAGATTTTGGCGGAGGCGCCTAAATCTTTCCTGGCCAAGCGTAAAGATAGTGGGGGGAATGATGAGAGCATTTATGCCGTTATTAAGAGGCAGGAAAAAGAGAGGATAGTGAAAGCTCTGATGAAGCATGATGGCTGTATCACTAAAGCCGCCAGAGAGTTGGGTATGACGAGGCAGACTTTGACTTATAGAATGAAGAAGCACGGCATAAAATAATTTGACATTTATTCTGACTTTTGCTATATTAATATAATATATTAGCTAAAGGCTGAGAAGAAGAAAGTAGAAAAGATATGGGATCTCAGAGAGGGAGCGCCCCAGGCTGAAAGCGTTCCTGTCCACTGTTTTTTTGAAGTGCGCTTTGGAGCCGTGGCACTGAAATTAAGTAGGTGTCAACGTGACCCGCGTTAAGGGTTTGAGTTTCGTCTGTGAAGACGTAAATCAGAGTGGAACCACGGCTGACACCTGTCTCTGAACAGGAGGTCAGCTTTTATTTTGCGGAGGTAAAGATGTTTGCCAGAGCTAAAAGAGATATTAAGGCGGTAATGGAACGGGACCCGGCGGCTAAGTCGGCTTGGGAGGTATTTTGGTGCTCTCCTGGTTTGCATGCTATTTGGGGTCATCGTTTAGCCCATTGGTTTTATAAGCACGACAGAACGTTTTTGGCTCGCTGGATTGCACATATGAATAGATTTTTTACTGGTGTGGAGATTCATCCCGCCGCTCAGATAGCTGAAGGCTTTTTTATCGACCATGGTATGGGTATCGTGATTGGCGAAACCACGGAAATAGGCGAAAATGTTACCTTATACAAGGGTGTAGTGTTAGGCGGTACCGGCAAAGAAGATGGTAAGCGCCATCCGACTCTTGGCCATAATGTGGTAGTTAGTTCTAACGCTATAGTTTTAGGGTCAATAAAAATAGGCAACAATGTTAAAATAGGAGCTGGTTCTGTAGTATTGAAAGATGTGCCTGATAACTGTACGGTAGTGGGGGTGCCTGGCCGTGTTGTGATACAGGAGGGGGAAAAGGTCAACTATACTGACTGTGTTGAGGATGGTGACTGTGCTGATCCTGTCTGCGAACAGCTTGATGAGCTTACCGCCCGTATAGCTAAGTTGGAGGATATATTGAACAAAAAGAATAATTACGAGTTGAAGGAGAATAGTAATGTCGATTAAAGTTTATAACACTCTCAATAATCGCAAAGAGGATTTTATCCCTATTGAAGAGGGGAAAGTAAAGATGTATGTTTGTGGTCCTACTACCTATAATTATATTCACTTAGGCAATGCCCGGCCAATTGTGGCTTTTGACGTAATACGCCGTTATTTTGCCTATCGTGGTTATGATGTGACTTATGTCCAGAATTTTACCGATGTTGATGATAAAATTATTAACAGAGCTAATGAGGAAAACATGGATCCTCAGAAATTAGCGGCCAAATATATTGATGCTTATTTTGAGGACGCGGATCGTTTAGGAGTAAAGCGGGCTGATGTTCATCCCCGTGTTACCGAGCATATGGCTGAGATCATAGAGATGGTGCAGGGTATTATAGATAATGGTTTGGCATATGAGGTTAACGGTGATGTATATTTTGAAGTAAGAAAGTTTAATGGGTATGGTAAGTTATCTGGACGTTCCTTAGATGAAATGCAGTCTGGTGCGAGAATAGCTATAGGAGAGCAAAAACGTGATCCTTTGGATTTTGCTTTATGGAAAGCGGCTAAACCTGGAGAACCGGCTTGGGACAGTCCTTGGGGTAAAGGACGTCCAGGCTGGCATATTGAGTGTTCCGCCATGTCCACAAAGTATTTAGGTAAAACTTTCGACATCCATG
>CAWVFN010000022.1:0-8027 GCA_963928475.1 Bacillota bacterium | reverse complement strand
TTACCTTAGTGGCCGCCAAGATAGCCGGAGTCAAGGAGATTTATAAAGTAGGCGGCGCCCAGAGTATAGCGGCTTTAGCCTATGGTACGGAAACGATCCCTGCCGTTGATAAGATCACCGGTCCTGGCAATGCCTTTGTGGCCACAGCCAAGAAAATGGTCTTTGGGCAATGCGGCATAGATATGGTAGCTGGTCCCAGTGAGATAAGTATTATTGCCGATAGCTCCGCTAATCCCCAATGGCTGGCGGCTGATCTTCTCTCCCAGGCGGAACATGATACTTTAGCTGCGGCTATTATGGTTACCATTGATGAAAAACTGGCCGCAGACACCGAAGCGGAATTAAATAAAGCCATTCAGCCTTTAGAAAGATATGATATTGCCAAGGCTTCCTGGGATGATTTCGGCGCCATAATTCTTTGTGCTGATTTGGATCAGTGCTTTGATATCGCTAATATCATAGCGCCGGAACATTTAGAGCTTTCCATTGAGAATCCTTTAGCTTATATCCATAAACCCAAGACTGCGGGTGCTCTTTTCCTAGGTCATTATACTCCTGAGGCTTTAGGTGATTATATGGCTGGTCCCAATCACACTTTGCCGACAATTGGTACGGCTCGTTTCTCCTCGCCTCTTAATACTATGGACTATATGAAAAAAACCACAGTGCTCTGTTACAATAGGGAAGCCTTCTTAAAGGTGCAAGACGATATAAGCCGTTTTGCCAGGTCAGAAGGTCTTACTGCCCATGCCAGAGCCGCGGAAATAAGGGAATAAAAGATGAGTAAATATTGGAACGATAAAACGAAAACTCTTACGCCCTATACTCCTGGGGAACAGCCTAAAGGTATTAAAAAGCTGATTAAATTAAATACCAATGAAAACCCTTATCCCCCTAGTGACAAGGTGTTAAAGGCCATAGCCGCGGCTAACAGTGGTGATCTGCGCCTATATCCAGATCCTGAAGCTACGGCACTGCGGGAAGCTTTCAGTGCCTATCTGGGAGTGTTGCCGGAAAACGTCTTTGTGGGCAATGGGTCCGATGAGGTATTAGCTTTATCCTTTGATACTTTTTTCCAAAAGGGTAATCCTATTTTAATGCCGGATATTTGTTACAGTTTTTATCCTGTATATTGCCAGTATTATGATATAGATTATGAAACAGTGCCCTTAAAAGAGGACTATACTGTGGATGTGGCTGGTTTTTTCCGTCATAACGGCGGTATTGTGATAACTAATCCCAATGCCCCTACAGGTATAAGTCTTGGGGCTGCTGATATAGAAAGTATTCTGGTACATAATCCTGACAGTGTTGTTTTAGTAGATGAAGCCTACGTTAAATTCGGCGGCGAGACAGTTGTACCTCTTATCAAGAAGTATCCCAATCTTTTGGTGGTGCAGACCATGTCAAAATCCCATTCCTTAGCTGGTCTGAGAGTTGGTTTTGCCATCGGTGATGCTGAGTTGATAGCTGGTTTGAATAGAGTAAAGAATTCCTTTAATTCTTATCCTGTTGACCGTTTGGCTCAGGCTGGCGCCTTAGCCGCCATTGAGGACAGCGCCAATGTGGAAAAGCGCTGTAAACGTATTATGGCTGTGAGGGAAGGTGTTAGTGTCGCTTTGCGGGGCATAGGTTTTGAGGTTTTGCCCTCTGCGGCTAATTTTATAATGGCCAAGTATTGGAACGTGACAGCTCCGGAGCTTTTTGGCCATTTACGGGAACATAATATTCTGGTGCGCTATTTTGATAAACCTCGTTTAGATGAGTATTTACGTATTACCATAGGCACCCGCAGTGATATGCGGAAGTTTTTAGATGTAGTAGAAGAATATATTGAAAAGAGATGATTATATGCGAGAAACGGCAGTAATACGCAGAACCAACGAAACCGCCATTGAGCTTGAGCTGAATTTAGACGGTACCGGTGAAAGCAGTGTGGAAACAGGCATAGGTTTTTTTGACCATATGCTGACTTTATTTGCTAAGCACAGCGGCTGTGATCTTCATCTTAAGGTTGAAGGCGATTTAGAGGTAGATGCCCATCATACGGTGGAGGATACCGGTATTGTTTTAGGCAAATGTTTAAAAGAGGCTTTAGGTGATAAAAGCGGCATAAGCCGTTACGGCAGTGCTCTTATTCCTATGGATGAAACTTTGGCGGAATGTGCCGTTGACCTCTCCGGCCGGGGCTATTTAGTATTTAATTCTGTTTTTACCGCGGAAATGTGCGGTGATTTCCCCTTAGAACTGGTTGAGGAGTTTTTCCGGGCCTTGGCTTATAATGGTGAGTTTACCCTGCATATCAACACCCGTTACGGCAAAAATAATCATCACCTGGCTGAAGGTATTTTTAAGGCCTTTGCCCATAGTCTGAAGCAGGCTAAGTTTGTGGAAGGCTATGATATTCTCTCCACCAAAGGAGTTTTAGAATGAGTAAGTTTCAGATATTGCCAGCTATAGATATGATAGATGGTCAGTGCGTACGTTTAGTTAAAGGTGATTACGCTCAAAAAACAGTATTCTCCTCTGATCCTGTGGCAAAAGCCTTGGAATTTAAGTCTTTAGGCGCAGAATATATCCATTTAGTTGATTTGGATGGCGCTAAGGCCGGTAAGATCGTCAACGGTGACATTGTGAAAGCGATAAAAAAGAAAACTGGTCTTTTCGCCGAGATAGGCGGCGGTATACGCAGTATGGCGCAAATTGAGGAATATTTGTCAGCAGGTCTGGATCGGGTTATTTTAGGGACTTCAGCTGTGCGTAATAAGGCTTTAGTTTCTGAAGCGGCAAAAAAGTACGGGGCTAATATCGCTGTGGGCATTGACGCTAAAGATGGTAAAGTAGCTGTTGCTGGCTGGGAGGAAAAAAGTCTCCTTGATCCCTTTGAGTTTGCTGGGATTATAGAGTCTTTAGGGGTATCTACCATAATTTATACGGATATTTCTAGGGACGGTATGTTGATAGGTCCTAATTTGGGGGCTATGAAAAAAATGGCTGATTCTGTTTCCATCGATGTTATAGCTTCCGGTGGTGTGACAAAGAACGAGGATATAGATGATCTGAAAAAAACAGGTGTTGCCGGAGCCATTATAGGTAAAGCTATTTATACCGGTTCAGTAGATTTAGAAAAATTGTTTAATGATTGAATTAAGAGAGGATCAGTGAAATGTTAAAATGGAATCATCACGGTTTGATACCGGCCGTGGCTTATGATGTTATAAGCGGACAAGTGGTGATGCTGGCCTATATGAATGAGGAGGCCTTTAATAAGACAATAGAAACGGGTTATGCCCATTATTATAGCCGTTCCCGCCAGTGTTTATGGAAAAAAGGTGAAACCAGCGGCCATTTACAGAGGGTAGTTTCCCTGAAAGTAGACTGCGATGAGGATGCGGTACTTTTGGAAATAGAGCAGACAGGCGCCGCCTGTCATACTGGAAACAAAACTTGTTTTTACCGGGAATATAAGGATGGTCAGCTACAAGAGGCTCAGGAAAATACCTCTATTGCCCGGGGTATGGCGGTGGAGTATGAGGCTGTGGCTGAACGTGGTAAAAATCCGGTGGAAGGTTCCTATACTAATTATTTGTTGACTAAAGGCATTGATAAGATCTTAAAAAAGGTAGGGGAGGAATGTACGGAAGTAGTTATTGCCGCGAAAAATCATGCGCCTGAGGAAATAACCTACGAAACCGCGGATTTAATTTATCATCTTTCTGTACTCCTCTATGAAGAAGGCTTAACCTGGGATGATATTGGCGCTGAGATATTGAAGCGCCGGGCCAAGGAAAAGAATAAAAAACCCAATTTGAAATAATAAAAAATCATGGTTCTTTTAAGAACCATGATTTTTTATGGTTATATTTTATTCTTTTTCATAAATTCCGCGAAGCTTTCTTTAGGGATAATATATTGCCGCCCGGATTTCACGGCTTTTAATTTGTTTTCTTTGATCAACTCCATAATAAAAGCGTAGCTCAAAGGTATTTGTTCCATTATTTCCTTAACTGAGTAACCTTCTATATCCTGCTTTTCTCTGGTTTGAGCCAGATATTTATCCATTTCTTGTTTAGCGATAAAGTATTTGCGTCCCACGCGGTAGGCGGGGAGTTTACCTTTATCAATATCACGTTTTACTATACCGTAGCTGGTACCGGCATGTTCCGCTACTTCTTTTAGTGTGAAGTATTCTTTTTCACTTTGGCTCATATACCTTCTCCTTTAGCTATACCTTATTATTGTCAGTATACGCAAGGGAGATTTTTTTTATACTTCTTTCAGAGAAAATATTCTTTTATACTTCCATAGCTATAAGAGAATTAGTTTTTGCCAGTGAGCCCAGGGCTGTGCCGGCAGTAATGATAGCCAAATCTCCATCGTTTAAGTAACCGTATTTTTTAGCTGTTTCTATGGCGTTAGATATGGTTTCGTCATAATCTTTGCCGTATTTTTGCATCTGGCAGTCTACACCCCAGGTCAAAGCCAGGCGGCGGCAGGTAGTTTCCTGCGGTGATGTAACTGCCAAAGGTGTTAAGGGTCGGAATCTGGCGATCATTCTCGCTGTTGTGCCTGAGTTAGTAGGTATAACGATAGCTTTTGCTTTTAAATCTTCGGCTAATCCTACGGCGGCAGTGCCGATGCTCCGGGTTATAGTGGTATAATTACCAAGGTTTTGTCTGAATTTAGCGGTATCAATTTTATTTTCTGTGGCGGCGGCTATTTTTACCATGGTTTGTACTGCAGCCAAAGGATATTTCCCTGCCGCGGATTCACCAGAGAGCATAATCGCGTCAGTACCGTCGAGAATAGCGTTGGCTATATCTGATACTTCAGCTCTGGTAGGTCTGGGATTATAGGTCATAGATTCCAGCATTTGGGTAGCGGTTATGACCGGCTTGCCGTAGCTGTTGCAGAGCTGGATCATCTGCTTTTGTATCAGAGGAACTTCAGCTAAGGGAATTTCCACACCCAGGTCGCCTCTGGCTACCATTAAGCCGTCAGCTGTCTCGATGATTTCTTTAAGGGCTTCCACGCCCTGACGGCTTTCTATTTTGGCGATTATGGGCATATCGCTGCCATGTTCCGAGAGAAAATTTCTGATTTCCTTGACATGGGCAGCGTTACGAATAAAGGAAGCGGCTACAAAGTCAACTTGTTCTTCTATGCCGAAGAGGAGATCCTTTTTATCTTGTGCTGTTAAGGCAGGTAGATTAATATCACGTCCGGGAATATTTACACCTTTTCTTGACAGTATTGCACCGCTGTTTTCCGCTTTGCAGATAATTGCCGCGTCTGTTTTAGACAGAGCCATAAGAGAAATATTACCGTCGTCTATTAGTATTCTGTCGCCGGCCTGGACATCTTTGACGATATTTTCGTAGGTAACAGGAATAATATCTGGCTCAGCGTTTCTATTATTACAAGCGATCTTGTAAGTTTCTCCCACCTGGATTTTGATGGGTTGAGAGATTTTTTGTACTCTTATTTCCGGTCCTTTGGTATCCAGCATTATAGCCACGTTTTTGCCCAGCATTTTAGCGGCTGAACGTATTTTAAGGATTCTTTCTCTTTGTTCCATATGGGTGCCATGGGAAAAATTAAGCCGAGCTACATTGACGCCGGCGGCTATCATTTCCCTCATGATTCCCTCGTTGTCTGAGGCTGGTCCTATGGTTGCTACAATTTTAGTTTTCATATTTCCTCCCTGGAGAAGCTGTAATAGCTATATTACCTTTCACTAACAGGTATCCGCGGTAATTTAGTTTCGAGTCTTCTCCGTTTAAGATCAGGTATTTCTTTATTAGCAGCCCGTATCTCTTGATATTTTTAGTTAAAAGCCTCGCCGCCAGGGGCGGGAGGCTTTGTTGTTATTTATTGCTTATACCCGGGCATGGGTTCCATATTTAAGTTTTAGTTGTTCTCCCACTAAAGGCGGTACCATCTCGCTTATATCGCCGCCTAATTTAGCTACATCCTTGATTATACTGGAGCTGATAAAAGAATACTTTTGGCCAGTCATGAGAAATACAGTTTCTACCTGGGGATTGAGGTGCTTATTCATAGCCGCCAACTGCATTTCATATTCAAAGTCAGAGATCGCCCTGAGACCGCGGATAACAGCTGTGGCGCCTTTTTCACGGCAATAATCCATAAGGAGTCCGGAAAAGCATTCAATTTCCACATTTTCCATACCGTTGGTGACAGCTTTAAGCATCTCATAACGTTCCTCAGTACTGAAGAGTACGTTTTTATAATTATCTTCAGCTATACCGATAATTACCTTGTCAAAAAGCTCGGCTGTACGTTTAATTATATCCATATGCCCAAGAGTTACTGGGTCAAAGGTTCCGGGATAGATACAAATACGCATATTAGTTCCTCAATTCTTCAATTACTTTTACATAGACATTTTCTTTTCCCAGGATATCTTCTATTTTTGTTATCATTTCCTCCTCGGCGGAGACAGATAAACCAAAGAGCTTTACTTTACCGCTTAGTTTATTATAGCGGAAAGCCGGGTAGGGACCTGGATAGAGAGCTAATACTTTCTTTATCGCCAATTCCTGACTGCCGTCATCTTCTGGTGACATATTAAGGTAGAGACGTTTGATAATCTTTTTTTCTTGGGGCATGGCGGGCATGGCGATGATTTCTTCCGGTTCTTCTTCCCCGGTGTTGTCCTGGTATTCTTCAGGACATTCTGGTATATCCAATCCTCCCGCGTAAAAGTTGATATCCCGATTTGTAAGGACGTTGCAGTCTCCATGGGCAGAAAGAACGCCTAAAGAACGTGACTGAGTTATTGGCACTCCGTCATTTACAGTAATATTGATTTTACCGTCTTCATTACGTACAGTTCCTCTCAAACCCAAAATGGCGTCTTCCTCCATATAGTTACGGATGGCTTCGTAGTTGCGGGCAAAGACAAAACAATGTACCTTGCCGCTGAGATCTTCAATATCGAATTGGGCAAAGCGTTGTCCTGCCTTATTGCTTTTAATTTTTAAGTGCGACAGCATACCGGCGATATATGTTTCTTTTTTGTCAGGGATATCTGCTAATTCGCCAATGTTTGTATAGCGGTAATCCTGCCAGTATTCTTTATAATTATCGAGAATATGACCAGTAAGGAATAAACCCAGCATTTCTTTTTCCATACGCAGTTCTTCTTCCCGGGAGAGAGGCGGCAAATTTTTGACCTCTGGGAATTGTTCTTCCTCTTTTTCCTCTTCTAAACCAAAATCAAAGAGACTCATCTCTCCGGCTGCCGCTGATTTTTTAGTATTTTCCGCCATGGACATGGCTTTTTCATAGATTGCCAGTAATTGAGCTTTATGCATATTGAGAGAGTCGCAGGCTCCGGCTTTGATTATGCTTTCCACCATGCGGCTGTTAACCGTCACCCTTTCACAGAAGTCCAGGAGGGAAGTAAAAACGCCATTTTCTTCCCGTTCTCTAACGATTTGATTGGCTGGTTCACGGCCAACATTTTTGATGGCCATAAGACCAAATCTGATATTGCCGCTGACAACGCTGAAATTTAAGCGGCTTTCGTTGATATCCGGCGGCAGAATTTTCATACCCATTCTGCGGCATTCCTCAATATAATCGGTGAGTTTATCGGTTTTATCCATTAAACTGGTTAAGACCGCTGCTGAGTATTCTGCGGGAAAGTGTGCTTTAAGGTACGCTGTTTGGTAAGCTACTACGGCATAGGCGACGGAATGGCTTTTGTTAAAGCCATATTCAGCGAATTTTTCCATAAGATCAAATATTTTTGTCGCTGTTTTTTCCGGTACGCCGTTTTTGAGGGCGCCGCTGATGAAATCCTTGCGAAAGCCTACGATTATTTCTTTTTTCTTTTTACCCATGGCTTTTCGCAGATAGTCTGCCTGCGCCATGGTAAAGCCCGCCATTTTTTGGGCGATAAACATGACTTGTTCCTGATAGAGAATAACGCCATAGGTTTCCTTGAGGATAGGTTCTAAGATGGGATGATCATAGGTAATTGGTATTCTGCCGTGTTT